>CAYJLD010000006.1:0-18846 GCA_964371195.1 uncultured Desulfovibrionaceae bacterium
CGGCTCGGCACTTTCCGCGTTGCTTCACATCCGGCTAATTGCTCAAAAAACCGTCCCCAACCTCACACATTGCCTCAGCAAATAGTTCTGCTAGTAGTAATATTTTCTAAATCAGAATCACGTGACTTAATCATCACCATTGCCAGGGTGAGCTCTATCATAAGTTTGGATAATATGGTCAAGGGTAAGGCTGGTATAGCGCTGGGTTGTGGTTAAACGGCTATGCCCTAAAAGCTCTTGTACTGTACGTAAATCAGCACCTGCTTCCAACAAATGAGTGGCAAAGGAATGACGTAAGCTATGGGCGGAAATGTTTGCATCAACACCTGCCTTTCGACATAAATCATGAATAATTCTTGTTACCTGCCTTCTATCAAGCTTCGCACCCTTAGCACCTACAAAAACAGATTGCTCCATAGCATTGGCCAATTCTCCCCGAACCTTAAGCCATTTTTTCATGGCTTCTATAGCACTTTCGGTTAATGGGCATAGCCTCTCCTTACTACCCTTACCTATAATACGTAAAAAACCACTTTGTAAATCAATAGCTTGAAGAGATAAATCTAAAGCTTCCGATACACGTAGACCAGAGCCATATAATAGCTCCACTAAGGCCACATCACGCATATGTAATATATATTGCTTTTGCTCTCCATTCACTGCTTTATCTGTATCAAGCAAAGCAAATGCTTGATCAATATTAAGTAATTTTGGATGCTTTTGCTCTTGTTTGGGATTACGCACCCCTTGTGTTGGGTTTTTGTTAATTTGACGCATGCGCAATTGATAATTAAAAAATGCACGTATAGACGCAAGTTTACGTGCCATAGAACTTTTTGAAATACCTTTTCTATAAAGACTGGCTACATATTGACTAATATGTTTCTTTTCGATTTTTTGCACTTGTTCAAGACTTAATTCTTGAGCATTCAAGTGCATATCAAACTGATGTAAATCCGTTGCATATGCTCTTATTGTAGCCTGAGAATAGCCTTTTTGAATTTCTATCCAAGCTAAAAAGCATTCAATTTGATTTTGTGACATGGATGACATGTTTCATGGATGTACAGTAAGATTACAATAGATAATGGCAAAATAATGTTATGCCCAACAAATAAAGTAACAAAAAATAATTTAGTCTAAGCGGCGATCAAAAACATAGCACGACCCTTCCTTAGCCTTACACACAGACTTGAGCTGTCCAAGAGCTTGGGATACTTCACCATAGTGAGTAAAACGTGCATCATTATTTGCTGTAACTGCAATAGAAATACTCATAAAGGGAAATCTTTGCATATTACCCATGCGGTCTTTAGATATAATGCCTTTTTGTTCTCTATCTTCTTCATCATAGAAATTGGGTACAATTTCATCATAGGTTTCCACAAGCCGCTTGCACACATCTTCAATGCAATTATCTGGCATTATAAAGAAAAAATCGTCACCACCTATATGACCTAAGAATTTATATGGCGCATCAAAGTCCATGATGGTTGCCATAAGCAATCGAGCTGTCATAAGCAAGGCTTCATCACCACGAAAAAAACCATATTTATCATTAAAAGCTTTGAAATTATCTATATCAAGATAAGCAGCAGCAAAGGATGTTTTATCGTGAATATGCTTTTCAATGGCCTGCATAATTGATGTATTACCAGGTAAACGTGTAAGCGGGTTTGCATCAAGGGTGCAAGAAGAGCGTTGTAAAGCTAATTCAAGGCGAGTGCGCATTTCTACGAGTTCAACAGGTAATACAAGGAAATCGTCAACAGCAATGCCACCCATTTTAATAGAATTTTCAAGGTTGTCACGGTCCAATATAAGTATAGTGCAAACTTGCTTATACACATTTTCTGACTTAACAATACTTAAAATTTCAAGTCCGCTAATGTCTTCGCTATTTTCGCCGCAAATCAGCATATGTGGGGGGTCATTAAAAAATCTTTCAAGCAATCTTTTACCACTGGTAAAAACTTCCCAATGTACTTCATCAGAACCCCAAAGGTCTTGAAAGCGTTCTACTAAATCATCATCCGTACATAAGAGAAATATTTGTGGTTTAGTGCCCACAAAAGACTGAAGAATGCTTGCCATATTACCTTCCAAAAACAGGGAACATACCCTGTTTCTTAAATTCAAAACCTATGAGATCAACAAGTTCACGTAAATCGTTTTGATCTAAACCCAAATGCTTGAGAGCATGCGGGTCTAGTTCTGAAACATTATCATCTCCAGAGGAGCCAATTTCAAATAATCTAGTGAAAAAATCACCAAGGTGAACCACTGATGCAAGAGTTTTATAGTTTTCTGCTGCCATAGGATTATGATGATAGGCCATTGCTGCAACAATACCAGCAGGTAAATTCCAATGGCCAGCCACCCATTTATTAACTCGTGGGTGCCCAAAGCCAAGCATTAATTGTTCAGCTTCAATAGACAAAATATCTTCGCTCTTAATTAAAGCAGTAATATCTTTATGTGCTTCAGGTAACTGTATGGCAATAATAACCTTACCAAAATCATGTAACAAACCTGCTAGCATATATTCTTCAAAATCTTTAAGTCTAAGACTTTTGGCTATAACCTTACAAGCAGTTGAACAAGAAAGGCTATGATCCCAAAGCCCAGCCATATGCTTGGTTACAATATCAAAAACTACGGCTGATATTAATATACCATGTACGGTATTTACTCCAAGTAAAACCAAGGCATTATGAATTGATGCTATGCGACTTGGAAAACCATAAATTGGCGAATTAACCATTTTTAGAACGCGCGCACTTAAGCTTTGGTCTTGAGATATGGCCTCACCAACCTTAACAAGGTTGGTACGTGGTCCATCCATAAGAGCCATAGTCTTTTGCAAAGCAACAGGTAATGTTGGTATACCTTTTGCTGCAAGCACTTGATCTTTATAATTTGTTTCTAAATTTGGATCCATAAAATATTCACACTCACTAAGTGTTAAACACGTTCGCTAAAATGTCTTGTCATAAAAGCTTGCATAGTTCGCATAAAAATATTTTCTTGATGATTTCTAAAGAGATGCGGCATTCTGTCATAACATCTCTTAGCATCATAACTAGGCTCAGCATTTGGAATTGGTTTACCAAGAACATGAACAACATAAATTCCAACACCATCGCATCTTTTAATGGACTCAGCAGTAAACTCTGCTCCACAGTCCACCAAAATTTCACCAGCAGTATTGCGAATTCGACAAGCTGACTTCATGCCAGGCTTTACATCTTCAATGGCTATTTCTTGCATAGTACTCTAGATATATTAAAATTTTAAACAAATATTAAGTGACTGAAAATGTATAGCACAAAACTTAATAAACGCCAAGCACAAAATATGTCTACAAATTAACTGCTCAACAGCTATTTCTTTAAACATTATTTTTGTTAAGCAAAAGCCACAAGTGCACTATAATGCGCGCCAGGCAACCTTTTAACAAGACCTGATAACTCCATACTCATAAGCATAGTTGTCACCTCATGTATAGGTTTTTCTAAAGCCAAACATATGGCATCAACATGGCTTTCACCATTACCATGTAAATACTTTAAAATGCTTTTTATACAAACCTGCTCTTCGCTAGTAAAAGACTGTAAAACATTATTTTCAACATCTTGATTATGATCATTACTCAAAATGTCTTGGGCATCTTGGGCAGCTTGGGCATAATTTTTTGCTTTAAGCGGATTTATTGTGACATATGGCTTTAATTGCTCAGCCAAGTCACAAAGTATATCCTCCGCGGTAAATACTACCTTGGCTCCTTGACGAATAAGCTCCTGACAACCTTGAGAGGCAGTCGACGTAGCTGGCCCTGGTATTGCAAAAACATCTCTATTTTGTTCTAAGGCCTGGCGCGCTGTGATTAATGTACCACTGCGCAAAGAACCTTCAACCACTAATACACCAATACTAAGACCACTAATAATACGGTTGCGTATGGGAAAATTTGTGGCTATGGGGGATGTTTTGGGGGCAAATTCAGAAATTACTAAGCCCTGCGCAATCAAGTCGTCATATATATCCCTATTACTTTTAGGGTAGACCACATCAATACCAGTACCAAGTACAGCAACGCTTTTACCAACTTTGTGCAAGGAGGCCACATGGGCTACTCTATCAATACCTTGAGCCATGCCAGATACAATAGTAATACCAGCTCCTGCTAAATCACGCGTAATTTTGCCTGCTACCTCAACCCCTTCGGCAGTACATTTACGTGAACCCACTATGGCAATGCATGGTCCAGCTAATAATGAAAGATTGCCCAAGGCATAAAACATGGTTGGTGCATCAATAATTGCTTGTAATAAATCAGGATATTCTTGATGGTGCCACATAAGAATATGGGCATCACTGCTTTGGGCTGCTCTCCACTCTATAAGAGCTTCATCTCTCCAAGCACCGGACGAAATATTTACAGTTTTATCCGGTCCAATGCCTATATCTTCCCAGTCTGAAAGTTGTTGAATAGCTGTATAGGCCGACCCAAAGTGACGCAACACACGAGCTGAAAGCCTTGGGCCTATGCCTGGACTATACTTTAGGGCCAAGGTAGCCCAAAACTCAGCGCGATCTTGCTGACTTAAGCTTTGCCAAGTATAATTTGTCATGTTAGCCATATGCACCACTTTAATCCAAAAACTCAAACAGCATATGCCATACAATAGGCAAATTCTTTAGCGTAAAGTGCGTTTTTAAATCTTTTTACTACGCGCTATCTTTGCTGCATTTGAGCTTGGAAAATCATTAACAAGGGCCTGATACTGTAGCCTTGCATTTTCTAAGTCACCTAGTTTTTCATAAGTCATGCCAGCTTTTAATAAAGCATCGGCAGTCTTATGATGCTTTGGATAAGCCGTACTAACTTGCTTAAAAGATAACAATGCATCAGGATAATTTTGCTTTGCATAATGACTCTCGCCAATCCAATAATAAGCATTTGGTGTTAGGCGGCCATTGGGATATTGTTGTAAAAAAGTATTAAATTGTGCAATGCCCTGATCAAATTTATTGGCTAAAACCAAATCTAAAGCAGTTTTATATGCAGCTTGCTCACCACTAACTGCGCGTACAGGTTGAGCAGGCGCCACAGGTGGAGCCATGGATACAGGCTGAGCTTGAGCAATAGGAGCCTGGCTTACCTGAGTATTAGTATTTACAACTGGCATAATTGGAGTTGCCACGGCTGTTTGCATAGGTGCACTCTGTATTGGTTGAGCTTGAGGCGCAGCTTGAGCTGGAGGATACATAGCACTTTCTGGAGGCAGAGAAAGAGATGCAGAAGTACTTGCTTGTGGTGTTGACCCAAGTGGAGTTGAAGAATTAAGACTTCCCATGGGTGCTCTGCTTGCTGTAGCAACGTCATCATTCTTTTTAATTAGCACCTTAGCACCATTATCAGGACTGACAGCAGATGAAGCTACCGCTCCAGAAGATGATAGCTTTGGTGTTGGACTTGGATTTGGCGCATAGGAAGCTGGTGCTTGAGTTATGGGGGCCTGAGCCATAGGGGCAGTTTGTGCTACTTGCCCCATGGGGGCAGCTTGCGCTTGCATGGGAGATGCCTGAGCTTGAACTGGCGCAGGAGCATTTTTAGCATCAGTCATAGGACTTACATGAGCAACAACCGGAGCTTGAGTAGGGGCTGGAGTTGCTTTTGGGTGAGCAGTCATGCCAGTGGATTTACCAGATTTATTACGAACATCATAAACCCTAGCGCTAGATTCTTGCACGCTAGAATCAATGGTTGCTACTCGTTGCTCTAGGCTAGCAATACGATGTTCCATTTCAGTCATATTATTTTGACTTTCAACCACACTATCTGCATTTTGGGAAGATTTTGCACATGCTGCAAAAAGTGGACAAAGAACAAGCATTAAAGCCAGAGTTCTTTTCATACTACAACCTAATATATTTAACTTTTTCACGATGTACTCCTATAAAAAATACATACATTAAAACAAATAAAATATCATAATCCTACAAATACAAGGACTTTATACACTAAATTGTTTTTCTTTTCAAGATGTCTTGCGCTTAAAGATATTTTAAGGCAAAAATAGGCGCACACCATGAGGAGATTTTTTTATGATCAATGCAGACATTTTGCATATGGCAACAATTTTATTAGTTTCCGTACCACTTTTAGCCATAGTTGGCCTACCCATTATGATTATTTCCGGCCAAATACTCTCCATATTACGCCAGCGGACATCATATGCTAAATGTGCAAAACAAATTACAAAACTCACCCTAATTCTCAGTTACATCCTTTGTATTGCAGGGCTTGGAATATTATGGCTACGCCTTGGGCCCACTATACTAGCTTCATTAACTCAAGCCTCAGCTCACTTAGGCACAACCGTAGAGCCTATGACACAAGGTATTACCTTTGCACAGCTATTTAGTGCAAACCCCAACCTTGTACATATTCAAGCCGATATAATTTTATGGATTACCATGCTTAGTGCAAGCCTGCTTATGACCTTGGTTTATACCCTTTGGCCCACTTGGGAGGATAATCGTTTAGTACACCAAAGCATGGCCTTAGTTAGTAGCTTTTGGTATGGTTTAGTTGTTTATGGTATAATATGTATTATTAGTGCAGAAAATGGGCTTACAATGGGGTTAAGCTATCCATCAAGTCTAGGGACATTGTTTAGGCCCGGTTACGAAACAAGTTTTTGGAATAGTGCACCGTATATTCTACCATTAGCCTTTGCTCTTTCGGCTGGAATAAGCTCACTTTGGCTTATTGTTAGACGTAATATTGATGATTTTGGACGAGATTATTATGCTAATATGCTAAAATGGTGCGCAGCTTGGGCACGCGCGGCTTGGTTTATTTTATGGTTTTTACTTACTGGAACCACGGCATTTAAGTGGATAAACAGCTTAAAAGTTGAAGATTATTTAACTTCACCTGAGTTTTTACATGGAGCACTATTTTTACTTTTATGGTTAATCCCAGGTATTTTATGGACCTTGGTCACACGTAGTGCCAACCCATTAAGACATAAAGCAACCTTGGTTTTAGCCTTTGTATTTGCTATATGTATTATTGCACCATTGTATATGGATTTGAAACTTAGTTAAATATATTTCTATGTTGTATATTAACGAGTATATTGCTTTTTCCATTCATCCAAAAAAAGCAAACTTGTTTCAAGCTTACCAAGTGCACCACTACGCTGACGAATGCGTAATATAACATCTTCAAAATCCGCATCTTGAGGTAGGTTAAGCTCAGTTAAAAGCTTACTAAGCTCCATTTGCATTGCTGGTGGTATTTCTTCTGGCATGGAAGTATAGTCCCTTTTCTTCCATGCTCCGCATCTTTGTTCAATAAATTCAAGCAAACTTTGCATGCGATGCTCATAGGTATGATTTTTAAGCACATGCAAGCGTGCAGATTTAGCTATAATTTCTCGTTCTTGTTCATTTTTTAAGTAATAATCAATTTTTTCATGCATTTCTTCCATAGTTGTGAATAAGCCAAGCATGTCTTCACTAAAGTGCTCAAGCATAAGTGCGCGCTTATCCACCACCTGAAAAGCACCAATGGCAGCCAATTCAAAGGTACGTGGATTAACAAAATCACCAGCTGGTATAAGCTCAGACGATTGTACACTTGAATGTAAATTAATATTTATTTTTGTGGCATTATAGATAGTTACAGATTCTTCTGCACTAATACGCCGGCCACCTTGCTGTACATGTTTTGATAATAATGAGGCACCTTCCCACTCTGTACCCCAAATCTTAAAATTGCGTCCTGCAAGGCTTTTAAAAGCCACACGCCTATTAGGGTATCCTGCACCTAAAAAAGCAATATCAGCTGCAAATGTTTTTTGTTCTTCAGAGCTTAGCTCACGTGGACAATGAAAGCTTGGCAAAGCTGCCATGGGTAAATATAATGCATTTTCTTGCCCTACTTCACGTAGCAAAGTGAGAAACGGTTCTTTTTGAATTATGGCAAAGACATCATATAGCGGGGCAAAAGCACGCCAATAGGTAAAAACATTATGATCTTCCACAAACCACATAGCCGTTGGAATACCCATTTTTTGCAAGCGGCGTAAGGCATTTCTACTCATAGGTGCTTGAGCTAAACTAATAACGCAATCTGGCTCAAAGCTTTCCACTTGGGCTATAATAGCCTGAGATATAAATTGTAAAAAACTGCCTTCCAATTGTTCAAGTCTTTGAGTTGTTATATTTAAAGTTTTCAATCCAGCATAGGAAGCGTGGAAATGTGGGGCTTCAAATACCTCAACACTATGGCCTAAACTGCGCAAAGCTTGCACGCAATAGTGTCCAATAGGTAGTGACCCCCCATAAAAAGGTAGAACAACAAGAATGCGCAAGGGTGACATTTTAAGCCTCCTTTATGAAAACATGAGAATTATCTAGCATCCAATCTGCCTCATCATAAAATATTTCTGCCATCTCATTAGGTATTTGTATATTTGGAAGGATAAAACCACGTTGTTCTGCAAGAGTTGCACGTAAAGCCAAACGCTTTTTAGCATATATATCTTCTCCATGGCTAAGCTTCCAAGTACACCCCAATTCATCAAGGCATGAAGTATAATGTACTAAATTTGAAGGGAAAGAAGTTTTAGCTTTGTTGTGAACAGCATTCACATTTTTTAAGCTAAGTAAACGTAATAGCTCTCTGCCTTTAAAATCTTCTAAACAACGTGTGTTAATAGGGCATGGTGCAGATTCAAGACAAGGAGCACACTCATAAAGAGATTGCCAAACCTCATGCCCCTCACCATAAGGACCAGTTTCATGGCACCAAGCAGATGAAAGAAAAAAAGCTTGCACCGGTACACCTAAATGCGCTGCAAAGTGCATAATACCTGTATCTGGACTTAGCAAGACATCTAGACCTTGCAAGGCTTCTGCCAATTCCATAAAACCTGTTTTGCCACTTAAATCATGAACCTTATCTAGCATGGTACCAGGCATATGCCTTTTGAGTTGACGAGCTACTATGCTTTCTGTCGCTGTGCCAAGTAAATATATGTTAGGTCCGCCCAAACGCTCAAAAAATGTACGTAAAATAGGAGCTAAAACCTCAGGTGGCAAAGATCTTCGCGCCTCTCGCCCAGCTAAAGCAACCCCAATCCCCTTACCCCCAGCCATGGCCTTGGGGTTTACATCATGAGGATTACATGGATTTTGGTCAAAAAAAGCCCAAAAATCTGCAAGATTGATGGGGCTAATGACACGATTTTTCGTCCAAGTAAATGCCTTACGAATCCAAGGAGAATGCACAGCTTGTGCTCCATGCATTCTATAACCTATAACTTGCTCTGGTTCAAAAAACCTTGCTAAAGCACGATTTAAACCTGCATGATTTAAATTATAAACAGCTTGAAAGTCATAGTCGGCAATATTTTGTAGGGATTTATGTATGCGCTCAAAACCAGATGAACTTGGCAAGGCATGAGCAGGTAGCTTGTGTAATATGGCTTGAGGGTATATGAACTTAGCTAATTTTTCTAGCGATTCATCAATGCAAAGATGTACTTGCCCGAGCAGCTCAAGGCTTTTGACAAGACGCTTAGTTTGCACAAGATCGCCAAAACGGGCCAGTTGTATAATTAAAAACTGTTTCATATGGATTACTTATTATACAAAAATCCAAAAATAGCAAGATAAAAGCCAATTTTTAAGACTTAATACATTATCATACTATTAATTTTTTTGGAGGAACTTTTGCTAAAGTCTAAAAGATTACCCCTTCAAAATTTGTTAATAATACAATGAGTATTTTCTAATAATCACTATACAATATCATAAATTCCTATACTAATACAACCACTTTTCAAATGTGCAAAGAGTTTACCGGGAAGCTCAAAAGTAGTATTACCTCTGCCTTGCTCAAAAGCCTCATCAAGTTCAAATAAAGTTTGTGCTCTGGCCTGTCCTACTCTGGAACTAGGAATGCTTACAATCAGTAGCTGTATTGCATGCATATATAAACGCAAACGTATTGCTTTATCACTGTTTTTTAATAAAGCAGACGGAAGCATGATTTTATTATCTGTTATATCTATTTGATATTGCAAGAAAAGCTGCTCAACAGTATTTTGCCAATATTTAGCATCATAACTTGCTAAATACCAAAGTTCTTTAATTTTCTGCTCAAATGAAGGATTTTCAGACTGTATTAGAGGTAAAATGGTATTGCGCACTCTATTGCGTAAAAATATATCTTCATCATTACTTTTATCGTGTGCAAATCCAAGCTTGGCATGATGTAATAGTTCATACAAACTAGACTTACTTTGTAATAATAAGGGGCGCAAAATATGACGTTTTTCATCAACTGCTACCATACCCCCAAGACTAGGCCAACCGCTACCACGCATAAGACGCATAAGCACATCTTCTTGTAAGTCGCCTAAATGATGAGCTAAGCATATCCAATGGGCCTGGCATTCTTGGCGGCATTGTTCCAAAAGCTTATAGCGTTGAATGCGTGCCATCTCCTCAAGACCTTTTTTGCTCTGTGTTGCACACTTTGCTACGTCCACCTTATATATAAAGCACTCTATATCCCATGCTTTACATAATGAACTAATGGTTTTTGCCTCACATGTACTTTCATCTCTTAGCATATGGTCAATATAGCAAACACTTAGGCTATGTTTATATATGGGGCGTAGCCAAAGCCAAAGGCATAGCATGGCAAGAGAATCAACACCTCCTGACACAGCTAATAAAAAATGCTTATTATGAAGATCAAGTTTTAAATCAATATCTAAAAAATCACGGACATTACGTGAAAGCACACGTGTTTGAGTTGGTTGAGTGGTAAAGTCAGGAAGAATTTGTGGAAAATTGAAGGCATCACACATGATTAAATCTTAATCTTGAGTAAGCAGGCTGTCCACATAACGCATCATATATTGCTCAAGCTCAGGTTGGGCGTAACTTACACAATTACAATGTAATACACTCTTAGCTCTCACCAAAAGTTCTAGATGTAAACTTCCTTCATCTACTTCCAAAGCCATAACGTATGGAGCACATTCATTCTTGTGTTCCTTTTGAATATCATTGAAGAAATGTTCAGGTATGGGTAGCCAATAAATTCCATCTACCCCACTACCTAGGGACATGGCTTCAAGTTGCTTAATGATGCTTTGACACTGGTCACAAGTTAATTCATCAATTACATATGATCGCATATTACTTCTTATATAAGTTACTGGTTTTATATTCATTGTCTAAATCAAAAATTCGCCTAACAATATTAATTCTAGGTGCTGTTCCCTCTTCAGACATAGTCCCTCGCTTTAAGAAAGCAATGGGTGCATGATTTAGTTTTTTGGTTAAGGCCAAAGTCATGGTTTCCAAGGCTTCACGCGTTTTATCATCCACTATTCCAAGACGCTTTAAGGTACGCTGCAATTCTTCAGCGGCAAGATTATCTGCACGCTGAATAATATCAATAATAGTGGGTTGCACATCCAAGTGCCTTAGCCAGTAGCAAAAGTGGTCCACTTCCTCATCAACAATATGTGCTGCTTTAACAGCTTCATCACGTCGGCCGGCTAAATTTTCCTCCACCACTTCTTTCAAGTCATCTATATCATATAAATAAATATTTTCAAGCCCATTTACATCAGGATCTATATCACGCGGAACGGCAATATCTATAAAAAACATCGGCTTATATTTCCGCTTTTGCAAAATTGGCTTAATATCCTTAGCCTTTATAATAGGATCTGGTGATCCAGTAGAGGTAATAATAATATCCACATCCGTTAAATGATTGGCAAGATCCTCAAAGGCAATGGCTGTACCATTAAATTGTTTGGCAAGCTCCTTACCACGCTCAAGCGTGCGATTTGCAACATAAATATGCTCTATGCCAGCTTGCAACAAATGGGTTGCAGCAAGCTCTGCCATTTCACCAGCACCAATAAGCATAGCACGATTTTCATGCATATTGCCAAAAATACGCTTAGCAAGCTCCACAGCAGCATAACTTATAGATACAGCACTAGATGACACGGCAGTTTCTGTGCGCACTCGTTTTGCCACGGAAAAAGCCTTATGTAATAAACGATTTATAATTGTTCCTGTACTTTTACTTTGTACAGCATTGCGATATGCATCTTTAAGCTGACCTAAAATTTGTGGCTCTCCCACCACCATTGAGTCTAAACTTGAAGCCACCGTAAATAAATGCCTGACCGCATTTTTATTCTTGTGCACATACACATAAGGGCGTAAATCTTCACCACTAAAACCACATGCCTTAGCCCAATGATTTAACAAATCACGTACAATCTGGTCTTCACCATAAATACAGCTTGAAATATGATTTTTGGCGCAAGCTAATATTTCTACTCTATTACAGGTAGATAAAATCAAAGCTTCACCTATGGTTTGCCCCTTCGGTATGGCCCATGAATCTGCTGAGCAATGAGCACTAAGAGCAAAACGTTCGCGAACTTCCACAGCGGCACTTTTATGATTAAGTCCCATTAAATATATGTCATTATGCATACTATTGTCGTTTGGTAAAAGCGTGATGAGTGTCCATAAATGAATTAACTATGAGCATAGAAAAAATACTTAAGCCAAATAAATAAATAGCCATAATGGCAGGTCTGCGTCCACGCCTTCCCTGCACTACGCGCACATGGAAAAGCCAAGCATATAAAACCCATATAGCTACTGAAATAATTTCTTTGGGGTCACCACTAAGAGTTTTTCCCCAAGTGCTTCCAGCCCATAAAAAACCTGAAAGTATGCCTAAGGTAAAGAGAGGAAAACCAATAGTTGTGGAAATAGCATTGATTTTATCTAAAATATCTAAGGCTGGAAAATCTTGCCTAAAACCTGAGAGAGCTGACTTTGATTTAAGTAATTGCTCTACATAAAGAAAAATTAATCCTGCAGTAAAACCAAGAGTCATAAGCGCAAGGCTTAAATAAAGGCTACCAATGTGCAAAGCATAAAAAGGTCCACCCAAGGTGCTTGGAAGGGTTACTTCAATGGTCATGAAATTCCATGACATAAGAAAAAGCATTAATGCTAGAGGGGTGATAAAAATAAGTGGCGTTGTACTGCGTAACTTCCACTGTCCACCCATACCGCAAAGCACCATAAACCATGCTAGTATTTGTAAATACGCACCACCACTCAAGCCACCAGGCATAAGAGAATGACTACCGCGCATCATATCAAAAGTCTGTAAAACAAAGCCTAGCATAGCTAAAGCACTTGAAACAATACGTATACTTTGTTTGCGTAGCATAAGCCCAATAATGCCAAAAATGGTACTGCTAGCATAAAGTATCATCACAATAATCATGCTGTGTTCAAATGACATCTTGAAGTAACTCCATAATTTTATTATGCAAAACATCAGGTAAAAGCTTTTGCAATAATTGTTTTGCGCATGCACTATTCCCTTTGGCGAGATAATCACGTAAGGGCGAATTTACTATGCTTCGAAATATTTGTGTATTATGCTCCGAATTGTAATTCAAAGCAAGTAGTAAGGGGCGAAGCCGACCAAGCAAGATGGTCATGGGTGCATGTGGACTTAACCATTCTTCAAGTTCTTGACGTAAAACCCTTGCCCATGCAGGACTTGCGCCCTCAGTGCTTAGGGCTGCCATGAGAAAATTATCATCACCTAAAGAAGCTTTAGCCACGGCTGGAACAATAAAATTACCAGCAAAGGGAGCATCTACACAATTACATAAAAGACCTTGCTCTGCACAAAGGCTTGCAATTTTAGTATTAAGCTCTTTATCAGTAGTACAAGCAAATATAAGACCGCAACCTTGAAGATGATTGGGAACAAAGCTACCTAATTCAAGCTTTAGGGTGGGATTTTTAGCAAGTTCTTGCCATTCATGGCTAAAGTCACTGTTATCAATAACTAATATTTGCTTAGCCTTAGCCGCAAGTAGCCCCTGTGCTTTACGCAGGCCCACATTACCAGCGCCTACGATTAAACATTTTAACTTACTTATATCTAAAAAGAGTGGATAATACATAATAATTGCATAAAATTTTAGCTAATATTTATTGATTGTAATACATTTTTTTATATTTTGGAAGGCTTAAAAAGGGTGTAAAAATTTTAATAAATACAAATACAAAAGGTGCTTTACAAAAAACATATCTTCATATATTGTATGAGAATGTATTAGTTTAATACTACTAGAAAATTATTTATCAATTAACAATGAAAAGGAGTTCGTATGAAACTTGTTAAACTTGCCTTAGCCTTTGTATTTGTAAGCCTTTTTGCTCTAGCATATACACCCATTGAAGCCCATGCTGCGTCAAACGATGCAAGCTCCATTCACACGTATCCATCTAATCAAAACTTCGCAACAGTACGCCAAAAGGCCTTAGATTTTATTAAAAATAAAGACTTAACTTTGTTTGCAGAATTTGATCATGCCGAAAATGCTCAAGGCGTTAATATGCCACTTGAAGCTACAACTGTACTAATTTTTGGCAATCCAAAAGTTGGAACCAAACTTATGCAAGAATTCCCTGGTATTGGTATTGTTTTACCCTTAGGCATTCTTATTATGCAAGGTGAAGACGGTAAGGTAACTTTAAGCTATGAAGATTTAGCAACAGCTTTTGCACCATTTGGTGTAAAAAAGGACAACCCCATACTGCTAAAAATGCAAGGTCTGCTTAAGGCTCTGGCAGAAACAGCTACAAAATAATTCACACTAGAAAAGCCAGCTAGTCTAAACAACTAGCTGGCTCTTTTAATATATTACTTCAAAGCTATGCTTTTCTTCCAAGTAATTGACAAACTTCATGGACTATGTTTTGAGCTGTAAGGCCCACCTTATTTCTTAATTCTTGTTGGGTCCCATGCTCAACAAATTCATCCTCGATGCCAATTCTCTTAATTTTTTGACCAGTTAAAGCATTATTATCTATCAAAACTTCCATTATGGCAGAGGAAAAACCAGCAGCCAAGCTACCCTCTTCTACCATTAAAATAGCTTTATACTCTCTTCCAAGTTCTAAAATTTGCTCTACTGGCAAAGGCTTTAACCAAACTGGGTCAAATACAGCAACATTTAAATTATGATTTTCTTTTAGTATTTTTGCAGCTTCCAAAGCAAAATGTACACATGGACCAACGGCAAAAATAATTAACTCATCACCACCTTGCAAGAGTTCTCCCTGACCTTCTAGGAGCATATTATAATTGGTGGGCATGGGTAAACCAAAGCCCTTACCACGTGGATAGCGTAAGGCTGTTGGTCCATCATTCATAACTGCTGTGTAGAGAGCATGACATAAAACAGCTTCATCACGCGGAGCTAAAATACGTAGATTAGGGATATGGCGCAAATAAGCTATATCAAAAACTCCATGATGGGTTGCTCCATCCTCACCCACCAAGCCTGCTCGATCTATACAAAAAATAACTGGTAAATTTTGCAGGCAAACATCATGCACCACCTGATCATAAGCTCGCTGTAAGAATGTAGAATAGATGGCAACCACAGGTCTAAAACCTTCTGTAGCAAGACCTGCAGCAAAGGTTACGGCATGTTGCTCACATATACCTACATCAACAAAGCGTTCTGGAAATAATTTTTCAAAAGTTTGAACACCTGTACCTGCTGGCATGGCAGCAGTTATGGCCACAATTCTTTTATCCTTTTCAGCCAAGTGAATAAGACATCGGCCAAAGGCTTCAGTAAACGTGATATATCCTTTACTATCTGGAAATTCACCACTTTGTATATCAAATGGTCCAACACCATGAAATTTGGCTGGATCACTTTCAGCTGGTGCATACCCCTTGCCTTTGCGCGTTAGTACATGCAAGAGCACTGGCCCATCTTCAACAGCAGCCGCCATTTTTAAATGTTGCTTCAAAGCTACTAAGTCATGACCATCCACTGGCCCAATATAGGTGAAGCGGAAAGCCTCAAAAAGCATACCTGGGGTAAAAAATGATTTTAAGCTCCATTCGCCACGCATGGCATAAGTAGCTAAATCATTACCAATACGCGGTACAGAGCGCAAAAGTTTTAAGACATCTCGCTTAGTTTGGCGCACCCATCTTCTTGAAAGGGTACGGCTTAAAAAACGTGATAAAGCACCAACATTGGAGGATATGGACATTTCATTATCATTTAAGATTACAATGAATTTTTTACCCATATGTCCTGCTAGGTTAAGACCTTCAAGGGCTAGACCAGCTGTTAATGACCCATCACCAATAATGGCGGCAATACGATAATCATCCCCTGCTAAATCTCTAGCCATGGCCATACCCAAACCAGCGGATATGGACGTGGATGAGTGTCCAACACCAAAATGATCATAAGGACTTTCATCAATTTTTGGAAACCCTGCCAGACCATTTAATTTACGCAAAGTATCAAAGCTTTGAGCTCGACCGGTTAAAATTTTCCAAGCATAGCTTTGATGCCCCACATCCCAAATAAATTTATCCTTATCAATATCAAGACAATGCAATAAGGCTAGAGTTAGTTCCACCACACCTAAGGACGGAGCTAAGTGACCACCATTTTTAGACACAACTTCTACAATGCGAGCTCTTACTTCCTTGGCAAGTTGTTCAAGCTCAGCCATATTAAGATTTTGCACTTGGTTGGGATTTTGAATAGTTTTTAATATATCATAAGTAGTTAAGTCATTATTATTTTTTTCAGACATAATTTTCTCATACTTCATAGAATGTTAAAATGAACGCTCAACTACATAACTTGCAAGGGTGCGTAAAAATTCAGCTTCTTTTGCATCAAAATCATCTAGGCTTGCTATGGCAATATTTTTTTGTTCCTCAGCTAAAACGCGACTTTGCTCAAGGCCCACCAATGATGGATAGGTATTTTTGCCTTGAGCCTCATCACTGCCAGCTGGTTTACCAAGGGTTTTAGTATCGGCCGTAATATCTAAAATATCATCAGCTATTTGAAATGCTGTACCGAGAGCTGCTCCGTAATTTTCTAAAGCATTTATAACCTTTTTATCCGCTCCAGCTAAAATGCCTCCACAAACACAAGAGGCCTTAAGTAAGGCACCAGTCTTTTTGCTATGCATCTGCTTTAACTCAGTAAGTGTCACACCTTGCTTGCCTGTATATTGCATATCTAAAACTTGACCACCCACCATGCCAGCAGCACCAGCAGCACTTGATAAATATGATATGGCACTAAGTACATGCTCAGGCGCGCACTTTGCCATGCACATAAAACTAAAAGCTTCAGTTAATAGAGCATCCCCTGCTAAAATGGCCATGGCCTCACCAAATTGAATATGGCTTGAGGGTTTGCCTCGGCGTAAATCATCATCATCCATGGCTGGTAAGTCATCATGAATAAGAGAATAACTATGAATTAATTCAATGGATGCAGCAAAGGGCATTACATCATTTTGCAAAATACCACAAAGCTTGGCTGTACTTAAACACAACACAGGACGCACCCTCTTACCACCAGCAAGTAAACTATATTCCATAGCTTCGCGCAATGACAGCGGTAAATCAATATTGTGTAAGCAAGTTGTAAGCCAGTTTTCTACTGCTGCTGCTTGCTGTTTTAACTCTTCCTTCATTTGTGTTGTGCTTAAAGCTGGCTGCATCATTTATCCTCTTGTAATTCTTGAGTATCAAAAAAAGAATGTTCAGCATTTTCAGTAAAAAGCGTTATATCATGCTTTGCCTTTTCAAGCTGTTTACGGCAAGCAATGGAAATTTGCATGCCTTCTTTATACAAATCCACGCTTTGCTCAAGAGCTACATCACCCTTTTCTAAGGCTGCTACTATAACTTGTAAACGCTCAACCCTTTCCTCAAAGGTTTTGGGTAAAGTAATATTATTTTTATCTTTCATAATTATTCACCAATATAGTTAACATATTACAATTCATCAGTACTATTTTTTTCTTGTATTTTGGCATTAATTTGCCCATCAAGCAAAGTCATATTTACGCATTGCCCTATTTCAACTTCATTGATAGATGACAAAACTCGCCCTTCAGCCGAGCGCAAAAGTGCATAACCGCGCTCAAGAGGAGCTATAGGGCTAGCGGCTTTTAAACGCAAATTATAGCCTTCCATCAAGCTTTGTATACGCTGCTCATATCGACCAAGGGCTAATGGTAGCATTTCAATATAATTATCTAATTTTGTTTTATTTTTATCTAAAACACTCTGCCCGCAATATAATAAGCGTTCATGAAAACTATTTAACCGTTCCTCTTGACGTTGCCAAATCCTCAAGGGTGACAACCACTGCAAAGCTTGCTCACGCATTTGTAAACTTTGAGCACAACTATCTATTTTATCGTATAATGCATCCCCAAGGGCCATCTCAAGCCCGTCCACATATTGCATAAGCTCTTCACGCTCAGGCCAAAGAATTTGCGCGGCATGGCTTGGAGTTGCAGCTCGTACATCGGCCGTCATATCAGCCAAGGTTACGTCAACCTCATGCCCAATGCCTGCAAGTACAGGAATAGGTGATTCAAAAATGGTTTTGGCTAAGCATTCTTCATTAAAGGACCATAAATCCTCTATGGCTCCTCCCCCACGAATAAGCACAACAACCTCAGCCCAGCCTTGTTTTGCAATCAAATGCATAGCTTCGCTCATGGATTTTGCAGCCCCATCACCTTGTACTAGGGTAGGATATATGCGAATACGCGCACCTGTACCACGATTTTTTGCTAAACGTAAAAAGTCATGGATAGCTGCTCCACTGGGTGCAGTAATAACTGCTACGCGTTTGGGGTTATACTTTAGAGTGCGTTTGCGAGTAGCAT
>CAYJLD010000006.1:18856-44768 GCA_964371195.1 uncultured Desulfovibrionaceae bacterium
CTGCATACAATGCCCCACGTCCATCATCTTGTACAAGAGCTACTGTTAATTGATAACTACCACGCTGAGCATAAACTGAAAGATTACCAGCACAAAGTATTTGTTGCCCATTGGCAAGACTTGTAGCCATGGACGGTCTTGGCCCCTCACTAAACACTTCTCCAGTTAAGGGATCAAAGCCATCTTCTGTGCGTTGATTAGCTTTAAACCATACACAATTTAATAAAGCCTCACTATCCTTTAGCGAAAAGTATAGATGACCAGAGCTAGGACGCGAGAGATTGCTCACCTCACCCTTAACCCATACAAAAGGAAATTGAGCATCTAAAAGTCTTTTTAAGCTTGCTGTTAGTTCTTTAACAGTAAATATGCTACTCAAGTTAAATGCCCCAACCAGACAAAACTTTTTCTTTCCATGGCTTAAAGCTTTGCATAAAGTTATCAAGACCAAGTTCTACTTTTTCACCACTACGACGATCTTTAGCTTCCACAATACCACGTTCAAAGCCCTTATTGCCTAAGAAAATTTGCATAGGTATGCCTATTAAATCCGCATCCTTAAACTTAACTCCCGGACGTTCTTCACGATCATCTAATAATACTTCAAGTCCACTTAATTCAAGCTCTTGTTTTATGTTATCAAGCTTTGTGCTAATTGTATCATTCTTAGGATCTAAGTTGACCAAGAGCACATCATATGGAGCTAGAGGAGGAGGGAACACAATGCCATTTTCATCGTGATTTTGCTCAATACAAGCTGCCACAACACGTGAAACCCCAATACCATAACAACCCATAATCATAAACTTTTCCTTTCCATCTTGGTCAAGAAAAGTGGCTTTCATGGCCTCACTATACTTTGTGCCCAGCTTAAATACATGACCAACTTCTATACCCTTGGGTAATTCTAATTTTTCACCACATATAGGGCAAGGGTCAGTATGCAAAATCATACGCAGATCAGTAAATTTTATAATATTACAATCGCGTTCTAAGTCTACATGGCAAAGGTGCATGTCTGTTTTATTGGCACCACATACCCAATCAGTTTCTTGTTGTAACTCTAAATCAGCATAAACTTTAACATCTTGGGACAATCCAACCGGACCGGCAAAACCAACAGCCGCCTTAGACCAAGCTTGTACCTCTTCAGGGCTTGCCATCTCAACCACTGTGGCTCCAAGTAAGTTTTTAAGTTTAATATCATTGACGCTTCTATCACCACGCACCAACACAGCAACAGCTGTTCCGTCTACATTAAACAATAAAGTCTTAATTAATTTTTCTGGAACAATGTTCATAAATTTGCAAACATCTTCCACAGTATGTGCATTGGGTGTTGCAACCTCTGCATAGGGTTCGCAAGTTTTATTATGCTTATCACCCTTAAAGACCACCGCTGCACGCTCCACATTAGAGGCATAATCACAAACAGTACAAGCAGCTATTGTATCCTCACCAGTGCTTGCAAGCACCATAAATTCATGAGAAAAACTACCACCAATAGAACCTGTATCTGCCTCTACAGCTCTAAATTTTAAAGCCATGCGCGTAAATGTTTTTTGATAGGCATCATACATTTTTTTATAGCTAATATCTGCTCCCTCATCGGTGGCATCAAAGGAATAAGCATCCTTCATTACAAATTCACGCCCGCGCAAAAGTCCAAAGCGTGGGCGCATTTCATCACGGAATTTAGTTTGGATTTGATAGAGATTAAATGGCAATTGCCTATAGGAGCGTACCTCACCGCGCACAATATCAGTTATAACTTCTTCATGAGTAGGCCCAAGGCAATAGTCACGCTCATGTCTATCATGAAGGCGCATAAGCTCCTTACCATAAAAATCCCAACGCCCAGTTTCTTGCCACAAATCAGCTGGTTGCAAGGCAGGTAATAATAATTCTTGAGCCCCAGCAGCATTCATTTCTTCACGTACAATTTGCTTAGCCTTTTCTAGCACTCTTAAACCTAGCGGCAAGTAAATATAAATTCCAGCTGTTACTTTACGAACCATGCCAGCTCGCACTAATAATTGATGACTAATAACTTCAGCATCGGCTGGAGCTTCCTTTAATGTGGGAATATAACTGGTACTAAAACGCATAACTCATCCTTTTTATATAAATTTTGTATTAGACTTAAGCAATTTATCAAGTTCTTCCATAAAGGCAGCTAGCAAGTTATCCTGCCCGCGCACGTTGCGAATAACTTTTCCCTTACAAAAAATACTGCCTTTATCACGTCCACCGGCAAGTCCAATATCTGCCTCACGAGCCTCACCTGGCCCATTAACAACGCAACCCATAACAGCAACCTTAATAGGCGCGCGCTCACCCTTTAAGCGTTCTTCAACCTTGGCAGCTAAACCAATTAAATCAATCTCAGTACGCCCACATGTAGGGCAAGAAATAATCTCCGGACCATAATGGCGCAAAGCAAGGCTGCGTAATATTTCATAGGCGGCAATAACTTCTTGTACTGGATCTGCTGTTAATGAAACTCGTAAAGTATCTCCAATACCTTCCCAAAGCAAAATACCTAAACCCACGGCAGACTTAATTGAACCACGCAACAATCCACCGGCTTCAGTTATACCAATATGCAAGGGGTAATTACATTTTTTAGCTAGTAATTTATAGGCTGCAATGGTTTCAAGTACATTGGAAGACTTTAATGAAATTTTTGTATTATAAAAGCCACGATCTTCAAGCATGGCTACATGAACAAGGGCACTTTCTACCATGGCCTCTGGCGTTGGGCCACCGTATTTTTTAAGTAGATTTTTCTCTAATGAACCGCCATTAACTCCAATGCGAATAAGTGCGCCATGCGCCTTAGCACAATCAACCACTGCATCCACATTTTTTTTTGCGCCAATATTGCCAGGATTTATGCGTAAACCCTGCACACCAGCTTCCAATGAGGCAATGGCTAAACCATGCTCAAAATGAATATCAGCTATAAGCGGAATTTTAACTTGTTGTCTTATTTGTCCAATAGCTTTGGCAGCAGTCTTATCAAGCACAGCAAGACGCACAGCTTCACAACCCACATCCACCAAGGCCTCAATTTGCGCTAAAGTTTTTTGCACATCCTTAGTATCAGTATTGGCCATACTTTGTACTAAAATAGGAGCACCACCACCAATACTAAGATGGCCCAGTTTTATGGTCTTTGAAGGTTGTTTCATTAAAATAAATTTCTCCAATTTATGAAGCCACAACTATAGCTAATTTTACGCTCTCTGCCAAGTGTGGAGTTAAGGTGAATTTAGATAGTGATATATAGAAAAATTCAAAATAATTTCCAACAAACATCAAAATCGTCTCAATACACTGAAAATACAAGACATAAAATTTTATCATTTTTCTTGACAACAAAAACAATAGGATTATATTTACCTCAACGCGATGGAGCAAAATCATTGCGTAGGCGATTACGCCCTTCTACTATTTGGTTATGCTGCTTAATTCCGTCTTGCAGTATAGCTGGGGAATGTCTCCCCGTCCCAAATCCGTCTACGGGACCCCTTGATTATTATATTGTACGTTTTTTTATGTATTATTACATGCACTTTTCTTATGGTGCATCAAGGAGTTTCTCATGTCTACTTTATTATTGCAACGCCCCGAAGCTGGGCAATCTATTGCTATTGAACCTCAAGCAACTGATACCTTAAACCTTAACTTTGTTGCTGACACAGCAACCCTGAGCCGTCAAGATGATAATCTCATCTTTAGCTTCGAAGATGGCGCAAGCATTGAGCTTACTAATTTTTATAGTGCTTACAGCTCAGAAAACATGCCTGAATTTGTTATTGAAGGCACTAATGTTCTTGGAGAAGATTTCTTTGCAGCTTTGTCTGAAAACTTAATGCCAGCTTCTGGTGTAAGTTCAACAGCGATTGGTAGTGGTAGTACAGTACAAACTGCTGAGGTTAGTTTGCATGGTGGTTTAACTTCGCTTAGTTCTATTGATCAAAGCAACACTCAAAGTGCTACCTTTAACGAAGAACAAGTAAATCGTACCACCTCTACTTCTGAAAGTGCTGAGCAAGCTAATCCTGTTGTAGCCGCTAGTTATGCAACTCAGGCTTCAAACTTTGCTCTTAACACACAAGGCGCAAATGCTGGTGATACCAATACACAAGATAGTGTAACCCCACCTGCATTAATTCCACCAACTCCAACAGTTCCATCTGGACCAAGCTATAATGCTAATCAAGATGCGCTTGTTGCCGATGCTGGCTCAAGACTTAGTGGTAATTTGCTTAGTAATGACAATTTACCAGCAGGAAGCCTTATCACCTCCATGGAAGTTCCTTCCGGTTGGACAGGTATTGAAAATGATGATGATAGCATCACTCTCACCTCCGATGATGGCTTGACCCAACTAATTGTACATCCTAATGGTGATTTTGAGTTATCAACCAACATTGATAATGTTGGTATTGATAATTTTGAGTTAGGCTATACTGCTACTACCCCAGAAGGACAAGAATATTTAGCAAACATTACTATTGGTAATAGTGATGATAATAATCTTTATATTGAAACCTTACAAGGTGGTAGCGTAGAGGTAACAGATCTAACCACCAATACCACCTACGAACACGAATTTAGTAGCTATGCCAATGATTCTCAAGTGGGTAACCGTCACGTTAATGGTATGCTTTTAGGTGATGGTGATGACACTATTACTGTTGAGAACGCCATTGGTTCACAACTTGATCCCAATGCCGTTGGCATTGACGATACATTCATCTATGGTGATGCCCTACAGAATAATGACCCAACTCAAGTTGGCGATGATGAAATTAATATTACCAACCTTGACGGCACAAAAATTCGCGCCGATGGTAATCTTTATAATGGTGTTGAAGGTGGTAACGATACCGTCAATGTTGAAACTATGGAAGGCGGATCCATCATGGGTGATGGTTGGGATTTATTTTCCGGCTCAGCTGGTGGTGATGATGTTATAAATGTTGGTACTATGAATAGTGGTGTAATCTATGGTGAAGGATATGCCCAACATAGTGGTTCTGCTGGTGGAGATGATACTATTACTGTTAACACTATTGACACCACAGCAAGCGGTCGTCAAAGCATTATCATTGATGGTGACAGTGGTAATGATGTTATTAATGTAGGTAATATAAATATTACTGGTGGTGATAGTGTTATTATCGATGGTGGGCTTGGTCAAGATTTATTCAATTATAATAATGATGGCGACAACACCATGGCTCTTCGCGATGGTCAAGTATTTATTAAAGATGTCAGCGGCAATTCATTTTTCAACTTTGAAGGTTTAGGTGCTGGTGCTGGTGATGACCTTATGAAGCTTTACGGGACCTTTGATGACATAGTTATCGATGGTGGTGAAGATATGGATATATTACTTGCCAATGCTAGTAGCAAGAGTGAAATTGAAGATATGATTAATAAGGACATGGTTAGCAATACGGAATTTATTGTGCTAAATGACAGCCTTAATAATGCTTCAACTACTAGCACCAATGATTTACTCAATAAGCTTGAAGATGAAGGTGTTACCCAAAAGGATGGCACCATGGTATTTGATGATAGTTGGACTCAAGGTACAAGTATTGGAGAATTTGACCAATATACCAATGCTACAGGTGATATGACTGTTTTAGTTGCAAAAATGCAACTTGAAAATGTGGCAGCATAATTTACCTTAATAAAATAATGCAACCCACTGCTAGAATTTTTCTGCAGTGGGTTTTTATTTTTCTTTACTTATGCACATTTTTTGCTTATTAATACACTGTGATAAACAAATTCATATTTCCATTAGCATAAAGGAATTATAATGGGCGCAAAAATTGCTTTAATAACTGGTGCTAGCAAGGGTATTGGCCGTGCTGTGGCCATAGCTCTTGCAGGTGATGGTTATGACATTTGGCTAAATTATCGTTCAGATCATGCAGGAGCTAAGGAAGTACAAGCTAAAATTCAAGAGATGAATCAAAGCTGCACCCTACTCCCCTTTGATGTATGCGATATTGATGCTCTTAATACTTGCCTTGACCCCTTGCTAAATGAACACACTCCTTACGCCCTTATTAACAATGCTGGTTTTGCCAAGGATAATATTTTTGGGCTCATGAGCAGAGATGACTGGCATGGGGTTATGGATGTACATTTAAATGGATTTTTTAATGTTACCCGAAAATTAGTGCCACTAATGCAACGTAAACGCCAAGGGCGTATTGTGAATATGGTATCCACATCTGGGCAAATGGGTTTACCAGGGCAAGTGAATTATTCTGCTGCTAAGGCTGGCTTAATTGGTGCAACCAAAGCCCTTGCCCGCGAATTAGGTAAAAGAAACGTATTAGTTAATGCCGTTGCACCTGGTTTTATTGAAACGGCCATGACGGAAGATATTGACGTAAATCATCATCTTAGCCTAATACCTCAAGGGCGCGCAGGAACGCCAGATGAAGTGGCAGGGTGTGTACGTTTTTTATGCTCTGATATGTCAAATTATGTAACAGGACAAGTTTTAGCCGTCAATGGCGGCCTATATATGTAGAAGCTTATGACAAGAGTAGTTATTACAGGCGTTGGTGCCATTTCTGTTTTAGGTCTTGACCATGAAAGCATAGCTAAATCTCTCTATGATGGCACATCAGGCATTATGGATGATAAGGCTCGCTTAGACACTGGTTTTAGAAGCTCACTTACTGGCCATATTCAAGGCTTTGATGGAGCAAAATATCTTTCACGTAAACAGCGCAAAACCATGTCTGACTTTGTGCAGCAAGCCTATGTGGCCCTAAGCCAAGCCATAGATCAAGCAAAGCTTTCACAAGAAATGGTGCAAAGCCCTCGCACTAGTATTATATTTGGTAATGATTCCACCGCCAATGCCACCTTTGAGCTTGCCCACTTACGCCGTGAAATACAACCTACAAGTAGCCTTGGTAGTGGACATATGTTTAAGATTATGAACTCCACCCTAAGCATGAACCTTGGTGTATTACTTGGTATTTCAGGCGGTTCTTGGACTTTGAGTGCAGCTTGCGCCAGTGGACTTTTAGCTATAGGGCAAGCCGCTGACTGTATACGCCTAGGACGCCAAGATATTGTACTTTGTGGAGCAGCCCAAGAATTAGGAGCTGACCCCATTAGCGCCTTTGATGGACTTGGAGCATTTTCTACTAATCCTGACCCAAGCAAGGCTTCACGCCCCTTTGATAAAAATCGCGACGGCTTAGTGCCTAGTGGTGGAGCGGCGGCCTTGGTGGTTGAGTCTTATGAACATGCCAAAAAGCGCGGAGCAAAAATTTTAGCTGAAATTTGCGGTTTTGGTTATTCCTCTGATGGATGTGAGCTTGTAGCGCCAAGCAATACAGGCCTTGCCGCAGCCATGCGTATGGCCTTAAATGATGCCAAGATGCAAGCTCAAGATATTACAGAAATTAATTCCCATGCCACATCAACCACTCAAGGTGATGCCGCAGAAGCTTTTAATATTAAGAGTATTTTTGCTAACAAATGCCCACGTGTTCTCACCCTAAAGTCACTTACCGGTCATGAATTTTGGATGGCAGGCTCAGCCCAAGTTGTTTATGCTGTCCTTATGGCTGAGCGTGGATTTTTAGCTGGATCGCCCAATTTTGAAGCTGGCGATGCTGATACAGCACATGTTGCAGTATTAAGTAAAAGCTTAGACGTGGCACCAAATATTATGCTTTGCAATGCTGCAGGTTTTGGTGGAAGCAATGCAAGCTTAGTCTTGCGTTTTTAACAACCAAGCCCTAGTCATGAATAAAGCCTTAGTAATTGGTTCAGGCATAACAGGCATGGCTGCTGCACTACTTCTAGCCAAGCAAAAGTGCTTTGACAAAATTACTATTCTTGAAGCTGCAAAATTCCCTGCTCCTTTACTTACTGGTTTTAGTCGCCAAGGTTTACACTTTGACACTGGCTTTCACTGTGGTGGAGGTTTGCGTTCGGGTGGTATTTTAAGGTATTGGTTAAATGCTCTTGGTGTATGGAAGTTCATCGGGGATGAAAATATTTATTCTTTGTCAGAAGAGTTTCACTTTGCAAATAATAAGCAAACCTTTAGCTTTCCATCCGTAAAGTCAGAATTATTGCCAAGTATTAGTAAACAGTTTGGCAATGAAAATTCTCACGTATTTTCCCAATTCCTTAATACAATTCAAAGTGTTTTAGATGCTTCACCCTATACCAATATTAATTGCCATGACTTGCCTAGCCTCTCCTTTGAAAATTCACAAAGCTTTACTAATGAATTAAATAAGTACCATCTTCCAGAAGAATTAAAGCAGATGATAAAAGCGCGTTGCCTACTCTATGGCTTAAAACCAGAGCAATCCACCCTACATGATTATGCCATGGTAGGTGGGCTTTATTTTGACTCTTGTCATGGTATTTATGGTGGTGGCAAGAGCTTGGTTAAAGCTTTTATGCAAGCTCTTAAACAGCATGATATTAGTATAGTATGCAACTCTCAAGTTGATAAAATTATTCATAAAAATAAACAATTCACCGCTGTGCATTTAAGCAATGGACAAGTTTTAGACGCAAAAACTTGTATATTTACTGGTCATCCAACACAATTACCTAAAATGATCGGTGAGGGTATTTTTAGACCAACATTTTATAAACACGTTTCAAGCCTTGAAGAAACTGATACAGCTTTTATGGTCTTTGCAGAAAGTAATAGTAATTATATGGCTAATAAGTCTGTGTATCTTTTACCAAATGAACATAGCGCATCCTTACATTCAACCATGGATGCACAAGATCCCACGATCTACATGGTGGGCAGTCAGCAAAAAAGCGATAAGAGATTGCCAATATTGATTATAGTGCCTCTTAAGGAAGATTATTTTGCAACCACTTGCAAACCACGCCCTAAGGAATATTTAGCATGGAAGCAAAACAAAGCTACCCAAATAAAACAATATATTGAAAAACGCCTATCAAACCTTGGTCCTATTAAAATTCACGCTACAGCTACATCAGCCAGCATGCGTCATTGGGTTTTTGGCTCTAAAGGTTCCCTTTATGGTGTGGCCCATACCATATCAAGCATGCCACTACTACCCCTCACGCGCATGGAGGGTTTGTTTTTAGCTGGACAAAATATCTTACTTCCAGGCATCTTGGGTGGTATTGTAAGTGCTGCTCTTGCGGTGGGTTTTACTACTAATCATGAACAAGTTTTGCAAGATTTTCGCAACTCTGCCCTAACTACTTCATAGTAAAAACAGCTTTTTATAGTCTCGTTGTCGATGCTAAACAACACTCTTTCACGTGCTATCACTGCGAGTAGCTTTGCAACGGCGTGACAGTCTATAAAAACATGACAAAAGGCAGGTCATTGCAAATTAAGAAACCTCCAGCCTAGCGGGAGGTTTTCGTTCACAACAACAAGCAAAGCCCCACAGGAAAATTACCATGTGGGGCTTTAGTTAGTTTGCTAAGCCCTATTAGCTAAAATAAATAGTTACGCCTTCAAATCCCAAGGAACTTCCTGTGGCTTGGGCCTGCGTTGCCTCTTCCGTTATATCAATATGATTAATAAACAAGGTATCGCCTTCATTAAAATCAAAATCGTGAATAGTAATGCTGTTACCATTATCGCCATGGATATCAAACTTATCTGCCCCAGCATCAGCATCAGAGCTACTATCTCCATAAATATTAACTGCTTGTTGGTCTCCAGTGAGGATAATGGTTAAGGTATCATCACCAGCGCCACCGCTAATTTCACCCTCTGCGGTTAACATCGTACTGGTAATGAAATCATTACCAGCGCCACCGTCAATCTGTCCGCCAAAGTGTTGAGTTACACGGATTGTATCATTACCAGCATCACTACTGAGAGTTGAGCCAATATTCATCCCACCTACATTTATGTGATCAGCTTCATTGCTGCCAAGAATGCTACCTCCATTATCTAAATGGAAAAAGTCAAAGCCTTCAAAATTAAAGACCTGAGAGCTTAAGGTAGTTAGGTTAAATGCTGAATTTATGGTTTGGTTTAAAAACAAGATATCATTGCCCTCCCCACCATCTAAGTGAATTTGTATCTTACCATCTGCATTAAAGATGTCTCTAATTGTAATAACGTCATCGCCTGCACCGCCCTCAACAACTCTGCCATTCTTAGGATCGACTACAATAGCGTCATTACCTGAGCCATCATCAGGGTTATCTCTTACATGGATCACATTAATAGTATCATTACCATCTTCGCCATATACTTTGCTATTAACTCCCATCTCGAAAATATGAATAACGTCGGAACCAGCAGAGGCTGTAAGTGTGGTACCATTTGCTAACTTAAAGCTTAAACCATTACCTTGTCCTACCTCAAAGCCAACATCGGAAATAAGGTTAAGGTTTGCATTTTCGGCTATACCATTTTCTAGCCAAATGAAATCACGCTCTGTGCCGCTATTATGTATGTTAACTGTATTACTTATGGCGTTATAAACGCCTATGGTATCCATACCTTCGCCACCATCAATCTGTCCACCAGCTATGGTCACAAAGTGAAATGAATCATTTCCGTCATTACCATTTATATTGCCACCTGAGAGCGTGGTCATGATAATTGTATCATCGCCGCCATTGGTACTTATGGTTCCGCCGGACATGGTGGCTATACTCATGTGCTCAGCTCCAGCAGAGCCACTTAAATTACCGCCGGACATGTCAAAGCTTCCGCCATTATTCTTGTGCAACGTAAATCCAGCTTCGGAGGTTAGGATAATATTGGCGCCATCTTCAACGCCACCGGCTAGATAGATCCTATCATCTTGTGATCCGCTATTATTTATGTGTATGGTTTTATCGACGGCGTTAGCAAGATGTATGGTGTCAGTGCCCTCACCGCCGTCAATGCTACCGCCATTAACGCTGGTGATTATAATAGAGTCATTATTAGCTGTGCCAATGATATTGCCACCGTCCACAATGCCATCAAATTCAATTACTTCAATGCTAGCAGTTATGTCAGCAAGATTTACAGTGTTATTTATACTCGTATTAAGGGAAAGGGTATCTCTGCCTTCCTCGCCATTAATTATACCCTCTGTGGGTACAGCGGATAAACTAATGCTATCATCACCGCCACCAGCATGGATGCTACCGCCGCTCATGGTGCTCACGGTGATTACGTCATTACCGCTCGTGCCATAGATACTGCCACCGTCCACAAGAGCTGCAAATGCAAATGCTTCTATTTCATTGCCTAAGCCATTAAGGTTTAGGGCCTTGTCTATGTCGGCAGTAAAGCTTAGTGTATCAACGCCTGCACCGCCATTAATGGTACCATTAGTGGGCACGCTAGTTAAGATGATTTTATCATCCCCAGCCTCAGCATTAATGGTGCCGTCTGCCATATGGCGTACCGTAATGGTATCATTAGAGGCAGTACCAATAATTTTGCCGCCGTTCATGAGGTTATCAAAGTAAACATGCTCTATGGAGTCGTCAATCATACCAATAATTATTGCCATATTTGCTTCTGTAGCATCGGCATACACAATGAGGGTATCAACGCCTGCACCGCCACTTATGGTACCACCACTTAAGGTGCCACGTGCTTCTATAAGGTCATCTTGTGCCCCACCAGTGAGGGTACCGCCAGTCATACTATTCTTTATTATAATATGGTTAGCTTCATTGGCATAGCCAGTAATATCAGCACCTGCCACAATGGTGTTAAACTGAACGGCCTCAAAATTGATAAAGTTAGGATTATTAAGTCTGGTAGCAAAATCCCATGCAAAGTTTACGCTATCAAAGCCAAGAACATCGTATCCAGCACCACCAATTACTGTAGCACCACTACTAGGTAGGACAGAGGCATTTATTGCAAAAGTATCATTACCAGTGCCCATGTCTATGTTACCGCCAGTGACTTCGCTTGGCTTTTCCAGATACATATGGTCATCACCAGCGCCCATGGCAATTTTGCCAGCACTTAGCTTAGTTATGTATATGGAGTCCGCCCCAGCAGAAGCATTTAACGTGCCGCCGTCCATCTCAATTCTACCAATGCTAAAACCACCATTACCAGTAAGGATGATGTTAGCACCTTCAGTGATGTCGTGAGCGTCCACGCCAGCTCCCCCAAAGTAGAGAAGATCATACTCAGTATCGTTGTTGTAAAGGGTAATTTTGCTTTTTACCTCATCAGTAATAGTAATGGTATCCCTACCGGCTCCGCCGTCAATGCTACCGCCAGTCATGGTGGTAACAGTGATATGATCCGCATCATCCGTACCAATAAGACTGCCGCCATTTACAATGCCTGCAATTTCAAATACTTCCACATTATTGGTTGTGTCGTCAAGATTTAGAGTACGGTTTATGGTAACATCAATGGCAAGTGTATCCCCACCAAATCCGTGATCACCGCCATTGATAATGCCGTTTGTGGGCAGAGTAGATATACTAATGCTATCATCACCATCACCAGTATTAATGGTGCCACCAGTCATGGTGCTTATGGTAATAAAGTCATCTCCATCGGTGCCAGTAAGATTACCGCCATTTACAAGACCTTCAAATTCATAATATCTCACGTCATTGGTTAAAGTATCAAGGTCTAAGTCCGTATCTAGATTGACAGTTAAGATAAAGGTATCATTTCCATTGCCGCCGTTAATGGTGCCGCCAGTGGGTATGCTTTTTAAGATGATTTCATCATCGCCGTCACCAGCATTAATGGTGCCGTCATCCATTTTAATAACTATAATGTCATCACCCCTGTCCGTACCAGTAATACTACCACCGTTCATGAGATTATCAAAGTAAACATGCTCTATGGAGTCGTCAATAACCCCATTAATGATGGTTAAATCTGCATGTGTACCATCGGCATACACAATGAGGGTATCATCTCCAGCACCACCAGTGATGGTACCATCATTAAGGGCTCCGCTAGATGTATCGCTACCCCGTATTTCTATAAGGTCATCTTTTGACCCACCAGTGATAGTACCATCATCCATATTACTGTTTATTATAATATGATTAGCTTTATCAGTATATCCAATAACATGACCACCTTGAACGCGCCCAAATCGTATGGCCTCAAAATTGGTGAAGTTATCATTAATCTTATCTGCTAAATTCCATTCTTCGGATACTGAATTACTAAAACCAAGAACATCGTAGCCAGCACCACCACTTGCTTTAAAGTCACTGCCTAGCGTATCTTCATCTAATATTATGGTGTCATTGCCGCTTCCCAAGTCTACCTTACCGCCAGTAATGTTAAGACTAGAATCAGCAAAATAGTCATCACCAGCTCCGGCATTAATGGTGCCGCCAGTCATATCAGATATGGATATGGTGTCTGCTCCAGCAGAGCCCGTAAGTGCACCGCCGTCCATATCAGGTGCATTCACCACAAAACCAGCATTGCCACTCAAGATGACATGGCCACCCTTGGTTATATCAAAGTCAGCGTCTCCAAATGTACCAAAGCGGATCAAATCTTGCTCAGTGCCGGTATTTTTAATGGTGATTGTCTTATTAATTACACCAGTGAGGTTCACAGTGTCCGCACCAGCTCCGCCGTCAATGCTTCCGCCAGTCATGTTGGTAACAGTGATAGAGTCCGCACCATCTGTACCAATGATATTGCCACCACCTACAAGTTTTTCAAACTCAAATGCTTCCACCTCATTAGTTATACTATCAAGTTTTACGGTGCGATTTATGCTGCCATCAATGGAAAGTGTATCTGCGCCTTCACCGCCATTGACAATGCCGGCTGTGGGTATGGTTTTTAAGGAGATATGGTCGTTACCAGTAGTGCCATTAATAATGCCGCCACTGACAAGCTTTGCAAATTCAAATACTTCTATGTTAGTAGCTAAGCTATTAATATTTACAGTATTACTTATGCTAACATTAAAGAATAATGTATCATGGTCATCACCGCCGTCTATAGTGCCGCCATTCATGGTACTAACGCTAAAATAATCATCCCCAGTACCGCCGTCTATGGTGCCGCCATTCATGGTGCTAACGGTGAAAGAATCATCCCCATCTGCACCATTTATAGTTCCAGCACTCATTGTATCTATGATAATAGTGTCATTGCCATCACTGCCATCTACAGTACCGCCACTCATATCAAAGCCAGTAAAGGCCTTTGTCTTGGCATTAAAGGATTCAGCCATGATGAAACCAGCGCCAGAACTGCTCAAACTAATGTCAGCACCATCCACCACGCCGCCTGTAACCAATACAGTGCCATGGTTTTGGCTATTTTGATTGTTAATAGTAATAGCATTTTCTACTTCAGTATCAAGAACAATGGTGTCTTGACCACCTACTATATTAATAGTGGCGTCTGAAGCTGAGCTATTGTGCAAGGAGTAAATGGTTATACTATCATCACCTAAACTAGTGTTAAGTATGCTATTTGCGTCCATGCTTTTTATGGTGACATTAAAGCTGCTAATGGTGTCCTCACCAGCTTGGCCTGCATGGGTAGTGCTTTCAAGGGTGACTGTATTATTGGTAGCAATGCCACCGTTAAGATTAAGCACATCTCTTTCTGTACCAGTATTTTTGATGTTTATGGAGTCAGCAATTTCTTCATTAATATTAATAACATCAATGCCAGCACCGCCGTCAATGGCACCACCAGACATGTTGGCAACACTAATGGTATCATTGCCAGCACCACCATTTATGGTGCCACCATTAAGGGCTCCGTAAGATGCTTCGGCATCCCGTACTTCTATAATGTCATCTTTTGCCCCACCAGTGATACTTCCGCTATCCATATTATTGTTTATTATAATATGATTAGCTTTATCAGTATATCCAATAACATGACCACCTTGAACGCGCCCAAATTGTATGGCCTCAAAATTGGTGAAGTTATCATTAATCCTATTTGCTAAATTCCAGTCATCCAATGAGCCTACTGAACTATTAAAACCAAGAACATCGTAGCCAGTGCCACCACTTGCTTTAGCATCCTTTGCTAATGTAGCCTCTCGTATTATCAAAGTGTCATTGCCGCTGCCCAAGTCTATACGACTGCCAGATAAACCATTGATGCCATCTTCATAAACACGGTCATCACCAGCTCCGGCATTAATGGTGCCGCCAGTAATGTCAGATAAGTTTATGGTGTCTGATCCGGCAGAGCCAGTAAGTGTGCCGCCGTCCATATCAAAGCTATTGGTCAGAAAACCAGTATTACCACTCAAGATGAGATGGCCACCTGTGGTAATGTCCACGTCATCGTCGCCAAAACCTACCCCAAAGCGTAAATTATCGTGCTCAGTGCCTGTATTTTTAATGGTAATGGTCTTATTAATTAAACCATTGACATGCACAGTATCCGCCCCAGCTCCGCCGTCAATGCTTCCGCCAGTCATGGTGGTGACACTGATAGAATCCGCCCCATCACCACCATTAATGGTGCCATTTGTCATGGTGGTGACTTGAATGTTATCCACACCAGCTCCACCATTTAAGGTGCCCTTACTCATGGTAGTAATGATAAAGGTATCTGCACCATTGTCACCATTAAGGTTGCCGCCATTTAAGGTGGTGAGAGAAAATATATCATCTCCGTCACCAGCCTTGATGGTGCCATTAGTCATGGTCTCAAGGTAAAATGCATCTTCTCCGCCATTGGCGTTTAAGGTGGCGCCAGACATTTTATCAATATAAAATGTATCGTCCGAAGCACTGCCGTTAATGGTGCCACTAGCTAGGCTAAAGCTTTCGCCATTGTCATTTTTCGCCACCACAAAACCAGCACCTTCAAGGCTAATATTGCCACCGCTACCAATACTATTATTTAGATAAAGGTTGTCTTGCCCACTTTCATTGGCAATGGTTATGGCTTTTTTTACTTGATTGGTGATAGTTATGGTATCAGCATCAGCACCGCCATCAATGCGTCCACCATTCATGGTGGTTATAGTAATATCATCTGCACCCGTACCACCATCAATAAGGCCACTATTCATGGTTGTTACGCTAATGCTATCTGCCTGAGCTTCACCGTGGATTTCGCTATTGGTTAGGGTTTTTACAGTGATAGTATCTATATTATCACGACCATAGATTTTGCTATTGGTAGCTGTGCCAGTGATGTTGATGGTATCTGCACCAGTAGTACCAATGATGGTTTTGTTAGTAATGCTTACTTCATCATAGTCTTTTTGCTCCCCAATGGTGGCAAAGTTTACAGTTACCTTGACACCATTAGTAGTAGTGAAATCAAAAGATTGACTACCAGCAGCTAGGGCTTCCTTTGCCTTTGTGGTGGCATCTTCAGTATTAATGGTAAGTGTATCGCCAGCTTCAAGTTCTTGAATGGTTATGGAGCTATTTTTAGTGGCGTTAATAACAAATGTATCATTACCATCACCACCATCTAAAATGCCCTTAGAAGCACCGCTAATCTTAGCACTAATGCTATCAGCACCAGCGCCGCCGCTAAGTGTTCCACCAGTCATGCTAGCTAGGGTAAAGCTATCTGCACCATTACTACCCATCAACGCGCCACCAGTCATGGTAAGGCCATCACCAGCAGCATTTTTTGCCACATTAAAGCCACCATCACCGCCAAGAGTAATATTAGCTCCAGCACTAATGCCCTTAGTTAAATAAAGATTATCAGCTTCGCCAATTTTATTTTCAATGCTGATTGTCTTACTAATGGCATTGGCAATGGTGATTGTATCTTCGGTAGTGTTGGTGCTAATGCTACCTCCGCTCATGGTTGCAAGGTAGATATTGCTTCTATCGACATCAATGTTTAACTCCCCACCGCTCATATTAAAGCCGGTGTAGTCTCCGTTGGCATTTTGAGATTTAGCTAAATTAAAGCTACCACTACCGTCCAGATTAACAGTTGCACCTGCGCCTATACCACCACTGAGTAAAATAGTATCATATTCTGCATCGCCGCTTTCCGTAAGATTACTAAAAGTAACAGTAGAATTAATTTGATTGCTCACATAAATTGTATCTTCTCCATAGTTACTCTGAATAGTGCTATTTGTGAGAGTGCCTACCTGAATGGTATCAACTCCATGAGCACCATAAATTACTGTATTGTCTGCAACACCAGTAATTTTAATGCTATCGCCAATGAACTCATTTTTACTGAGTTCATTGGCATAAATCTTAGAATTATAGGCATTCTTAATCGTAATTAAGTCTGTACCAGCACCACCTGCAATATTACCACGGTTAAGGGTGGTTATGGTTATGGTGTCATTACCTTGGTCACCATTTATGCTAAAGCCTCCGTCAACTGCATTGCCAATGCCGGTGGTTACGCTAATGTTATCATTGCCATATCCACCATTAATATTGGTATCTCTGGCAGTACCGGTTATTTTAATGATGTCGTCGTAGGAAAGAGTAGGATAGAAGATACCTGCTATTTCATCCCCATGGATGGTTAAGTCCGTAGCATCGCCAATGGTTATGTGGTCTATGTCACCCATGATGCCTATACCAGCTTCAATGGTGCCGCCATAAGCTGTGCTTACATTAATGATGCTCTCACCAACGTGGGCAGTCAGATCAATACTTCCACCATACATATTGCTAACCTTAACATTATTATCGCCATCACCACCAATTAAGGTTGCACCACTTTGCATATGGGTAATGTTAAAGGTGTCAATAAAAGTTTGACCAGAGTCTCCACCATAAATGGTACCGCCATTGAAATTAGTAATGCTAAGGGTATCCTTCCCAACTCCCGTATCAACAGTACCGCCGTCCATGGTAATAATTTTAACACTATCTAAGCCATCACTACTACCTTGCACAGTGCCAGTTAGCATATGCTCTATGGTGTAGGTGTTCTTACCTGCGCCACCATCCACAGTGCCGCCAGTCATGTTATCAATAATGAAGGTGTCGTTGTCAGCACCGCCATTTACATCACCACCACTAATGGTAGTTATATCGAAAGTGTCATTGCCAGCATCACCGTTAATACTAGTATCAACACTTGGTTCACTATTACTAAAACTGCCCACGGTAATTTTATCATCACCTTCACCAGCATGAATGGAACTATTGTCAACAGAATTTACTTTGATACTGTCATTGCCACCTCTGGCAAAAATTGTTGATTCGCGCTCCATTTCACCAATATTAAAGCTATCAAGGCCGCTTGCTCCATTAAGTCCATTAAGGCCATATATATTACTATGGGCTAAATACTCCACATCATAGGTACCGCGTCCTGTATTCCCATTATTTTCAATGCTAGCATAGTGCATATTGACAATATCAAATACGTCAATACCGCCACCGTTATCCATGACATGAGCAAAATCCCCACCCAGATGATTGCCAAGGTTTTCTATGCTATAGGTGTCATTGCCAGCTCCGCCATCAAGTTTGCCATGAAGGAAGTTTGTTATGCTAATGTAGTCATTACCAGTACCTGCATATAACTTACCGTCATCTAATGTAGTTATGGTGACTTTGTCATTGCCAGCACCTAAATCAATGGTACCACCGTTAAGTCCACTTAATGAGTTATTAACATTTCCAACGGTTACGCTGTCATTACCGGCACCTGCATCAATGCTACCATCATAGAACTCTACTATGCTAATAGAATCATTGCCGGATTTTAAGTAGATGGTGCTTACAGAATCTTCACCAGCAACATTAAATGTGTCTAGTTTAAATATGTCATTTTTATCGCTAAATTCTAAGCCAGCAACGCCACCCCTGCTGGCCAGAGCGACAATGCTAATAAATCCACCGTCATTACCTGTGCTAAGTTTACCATTTTGGTCTCCAATGCCTGTGCCATCATAAAAATTGTCAATGGTAATACTATCAAAGCCAGCACTATCATATTTAATAGTAGCGGTGCCTTGCGTATCAATAGTACCCACATAAATGCTATCTGCACCTTGCCCAAGGTCAATGGTTCCTTCCATATCAGTGTTATTAAAAGTTCCTATGAAGAAGGATTCATTTACATTACCAGTATTAAAGGCCAAGTTCTTTATGCCTTCAGTGGTAATCTCACTCACACGGATAAAACCACCCCCAGCACCGGTAGAGAGCTTGCCATCTTGGGCCGCAATGCCAGTGCCTTTATATATGGTACCAATGGTAATGCTATCAAAACCATCGTTATTATAGCTAATACTTGGGCCAGTTTCATCATTTAAATCATCAACAGTAATACTATCCTTACCCGTTGCAAGGTCAATATTTTCCAAAATAGTATTGTTGCTTAGTCTAAAGGCATCATTGCCCTTGCCAAACTTAATGCTACCACCTGTCCAATAATCAAGGCTAATGCTACCGCCATCAGTACCGGTGGAAAGGGATGAGTCACTGCCATAGGTATTTTGAATTTCAGCACCGGTGTAGTTATCAAGGTCAATACTATCTTGACCGCGATTATCATAGCTAATTATGCTATTAGTAATATCACCAGTTACTTTTATGCTGTCATTACCTTGAAAAAACTTAACCTCACCCTTGTCTGCAAGGTCACCATGAAGCACAAATCCATCATGCCCATTGCCAAAGGTGATAGCACCGCTAGTCCAAGTGCCTAGTTCAATACTACCACCGTCTGTGCCGGTGGAAAGTTTAGCGTGACTTGTGGGGGCATAGGTATTTTCTATGCCTGTGCCATCATAATCATCAAGTTTAATTACATCTTGGCCTCTATTATCATAAGTAATGATGCTACTGACTATCTTACCCACATCTATGGTATCATTACCAGTGCTAGCAAAAATGCTACTGTAAGCATTAAGCTGGTTTACTGTAATATTATCATGCCCACTACCACCTGTAATTATTGTGTTGGTAGTAGCAGTGCCCACGTTAAGAGTATTATTACCCGTGCCAAGGTCAATGATTGAACTTTGGGCTGTGCCTATATCAATACTATCATCACCGCTACCGGCATCAATAATGGCCTTGATAGCAGTTATGTTACCCAAAATGGTATCATTACCAGCCCCAAGGTTGATTTTGGCGTTACTAGTGTCACGTAATAAATTTACATTATCATGCGTTGCCCCAAAGGTTAATTCTTGACCGGTAAGGTTGGTTACTCGAATTTCATTTTCTCCAGCCCCAAGGTTGATGCTGTATTTACCGTCAGAACCTATACCACTAAACCCAAGCGTATCATTGCCCTTGCCAGCAATAATGCTACCGCTGTTTAGGTCGGAAATAAATATATAGTTATCACCTTCGCCGGCGTTAATAATGCCACCATCTAAGATATCCACAGTTATACTATCATCACCGTCCCTGCCATTAATGGTACCCTTGGTCATGGTGTATATACCAGTAATAGTATCATCACCGTCATTACCATTGATGGTGCCACCAGCCATGGTGGTTACCGTAATAGAATCATTACCATCTAAATTAATGCTGCCGCCAGTCATGGTGGTTACATAAATAGTATCATTACCATCTAAATTAATGCTGCCGCCAGTCATGGTGGTGATTACGACACTGCCCCACCCAGCGTTGTTGGCGTCAATGACACCGCCTTTGAAGTTGTTTATAAAAATGTAATTATTACCAGTATCGTCATTGATAGCACCACCACTCATGGTGGCAATGTCAATTCTATCTTCCCCAAGACCGCCATTAATGGTACCACCGCTGAAAGTGCCGCTAATATTTACGGTATCATTACCATTACCGCCCTCAATGGTGCCGCCGCTGAAAGTTCCGCTAATATTTATGCTATCATTACCATCACCGCCCTCAATGGTGCCGCCACTCATATTAGTGAGGGTAAAGATATCAAAGCCATCTCCACCATGCATAAGAGCAGTACCGCTTAAGGTTGTGGTGGTAATAGTGTCAACACCAAGCCCGCCATAGACCTTGCCGCCACTAAGTGTGCCATAAAGCTTACCGTTAACATATTGATTGCCAATAATAATGCTATCATTTTCATCACCGCCGTCAATAACACCATTACTCATGGTTGCCGTAAGCGGACGAACCACAGTGTCAAGACCGGCGCGACCAATTTGTATAATGTCTTCTCCAAAACCACCTTTAAGCACACCTGTTGCCCCAAGACCGATGGCAAAAATTTTATCATCCCCTTCAGCACCGTTAATGACAGCACCATTTACGGTATTAAGGGTAACGACATCTTCACCATCTTGCATGAAAATATCTTTAAGGCCAAAGGTACCAGAAAGTGCTTTATTAATGGTCAAGGTGTCGTCACCATAACCAAATTGCAACTTACCAGTACCCAAGGTGTCAAGGGTTATGCTACCACCGCTAGTGCCAGCTAGGGCATCAGTGGCTAGGCCATAGAAGGCGAAAGACTGCGCGAAACCGTCATTATATGTGCCCTTAATGGTAATGTCATCAATACCGTCATAACTATATTTCAACATAGAACCAGTGCTTAAAGCCCCAATAATTACCGTATCATTGCCAGTGCCAGCATCAATAATGGTATTAGTCACAGTGCCCTTAAGGTCAATATTATCATCACCATCACCGGTGTTAATCTCTTTTTTTATTGTGGCTGTGCCGGCAACATTTTTATTAATGGTTAAATTATCATCACCGCTTACATAAACATTGTTTGTATCAAAACCACCAAAATTTAATAAACCTGTGCCAAGAGTATCAAGGGTAATGCTACCACCGTCAGTGCCGGTGCTAAGGGCTGTGGCATTGTCATTAGCATCAACCACCATGCCATTATTATAAGTGCCCTTAATGGTAATATCATCAAGGCCGTTAGTATCATAGGTTAGGGTTGAGAATTTACCCATGCTCCCAACACTAAATACGTCCTCCCCTTCACCTAAATCTACTTGCACATTGGTGGCCGCACCGCTAATGTTCACAGTGTCAGCACCGTCAAGGGTATTTATCTGTCTATTGGCAAGTGTGCCCATAATGTGAAGGCCATCATGGCCAGTGCCAAATTGCAAGGTAGAGTTGGCGTTTAAGCCTCTGGTTATGAGAGTTCCACCTTCATTATCAGCAGTGCTAAAAGCTCCATTAAAGGCCCAGCCCACATCAAGCGTATCTTGCCCAGCCCCAAGGCTTTCTGCAAGCCCAGTATCACTTAAGCTACTCTTATTACCAGAAGCTGCACCGGTAATGGTTAGGTTATCATTACCAGCCCCAAAAACCAAGTCGGCTTGTGCCCCAAGACCCTTGGTAATTAAAGTGTTATTGTCTGGAGTGGCTGGATCTCCAGCACTGGCAGCCGGTGTTTCACTGGACGTAAATGTACCATTAAAAGCCCAGTTTACATTTAAGGTGTCATCACCCACGCCAAGAGCATTGGCAAAGTCTGTGTCAGAATAATTGGTTTTTTTAGCCAAAATATTTAGGCTATCATCACCTTCGCCCATATTAAGGGCATTTGCTGCGCCAATATTATCTTTGTTAGCTGTAAAGTTATTAATGGTTAGCGTATCAGCACCGTCACTAAGATTAATTTTATTATGCTCACCCTTTAAGGTGATGATTTTTACGCTATCATCACCAGCGCTAGCATTAATGGTAGCATCGGTCATGGTGGTAATAGTTATAGTATCATTATCTGCACCACTATTTACTTCACCACCATGAATGGAGCCATTAAGCGTGTTTATGGTAATTGTGTCATCACCTGCTCCGCCATGGATGTTGGCATAATTAACTGTGCTTACTTTAATGTTATCACGCCCGGTGTCACTTGTAATATTGCCATCATTGGCCGTGGTGATGTTTATAGTGTTATTACCTTCACCAGCGTCAATATCACTAGCTGTGGCTGTGGTAATGGTAATAATATCATCATCTGCACCAGCGTCAATGTTGCTAGCTGTGGCCGTGATAACTTTGATGTTATCAAGTCCAGTGCCGCCGTTAATATTACTAGCTAAGGATGTGGTGATGGTAATAGTATCATCATTTTCGCCACCGTCTACGCTGCCAGCCATGTTATTATCATCTGCCTGCAAGGTGCGTATGGTGATTTTATCATCATTTGCACCGCCGTTAACGCTACCACCCGATACCGTGGTGATGGTAATAATGTCATCGTTATCATCGCCGTAAATATTGCTATTGCTGGCCGTAGTTATGGTGATGCTATCATTGCCATAATTACCATGAATTTCCATGTCTGCGCTTAGACCGGTGACCTTTATAATATCATTATAGGCAAAGTCAGGAGAGGCGAGGTTAGAGCTACTATCACCATAAATTTTGGCATTAGAAGCATTTTTAATTACAATAGAGTCAGCACCATGCACCCCATTACTAGCTATCAGAGATGTGCCACCATGAATCGTGCCGCCATTCATGGTGGTGAGGGTTACGGTGTCATTACCGTTACCGCTGTGTACATTTCCGAATTGCAGCATGGTGCTTATAGTGAATTTATCATTACCGTCATCGCCCCAAAGAACACCATTATTCATGTTAGTTACGGTGAAGGTGTCATTATCGTCACCGCCACTAATGCTTCCGCTGTTCATGTCAGTTAAGATGAAGGTATCATTACCATCATCGCCCCAAAGGCGGGGCCAAGAACTTGATGAACCTGGTGCATTGTCCATGCTATGCACAATAAACTTATCGTTACCAGTACCACCCCTAATTTCTGCACCGTTCTCTATGGATGAATAAGCAGTTAGCACATCATTACCATGGCCTAGGTTGATATTTGTATCAGAAACAGTGGTATTTATGATGGGATTTGCCTTAGTTGGCGCAATGCCAAGGGTTATGCTATCATTACCGCCCAAAAGCGTATTTGCGCCGCTTAATGTCCTAGCGTCGGTGTAAATTGTAGCATTAGATACATCACCCTTTAACAAAATATTGTCATTGCCAGCAGTGAAGGTAGTATTTGTAACTGTATCCACATCACCAATAATAGTGCCACCAGTGACGTCCCCCTCAATGATTATGGTATCATTACCACCACGAGTTGAGCCGCCATAGGCAGATATGGCATCACCCATGACGTAGGCACCAGTCTTATCCATACCCTCAAGGGTAATTCTATCGGCCCCACCGGTAAAGGTTGTGGCTGTGAGATCTTTGGCATCACCCACAATGATGTGATTACCCAGAATGTGAGTACCCTCGGTGCCCTTGGGACCTCCACCAATGACATCTCGCCCGCCCACAATGGTGGATTTTACGGCTGTATTTATATCACCGGATAGTACGGCTCCAAAACCGCTAAGCTTGGTCTCAGGGTCAATGGTTTGCGCCTTAGCTGTAAAGGATGAATTAACAATAGGTTCTAATTTGTTGTCGCCGCTGTTAAAATTAGACATAAATCCCCCAAGGTTGTGGTGGTAATTAAAGTAATATTTGATATGTAATTTTTTGAGTTTTAAATATATTTTTTAACACTTAAAATTTTACATTATAACATCCACTAAGTAAATATTTATCTGCAATCACGTTTTTTGTTTATTGCTAATGCCAAAATGTCTAATTAGCACTGGCCAAAGTAGTAAGGGAAAAGGGATAGGACAAAATAAAACCGGATTATAATTTTCTATATAGTTGGCCCTTAAGAATATAGCAAGACTTTAATATATAATGATTTTTGATGTGAAATTGTATAAATAAAATTGCCAAAAATTGAGCATAAAACGCGAATTTATGGCGATTTTATGACAGCAAAAATGAGTTTTTAAAAGGGGCGACTAACAAAATTTTTCTGTAAGAAAAATTTTGCGCGGCATAAAATAAGCCAGAATTCATTTCTGGCGTCCGCAAAGCGGTATTTGGAGCCAGCGTGCCTTTTTGAAAAATACGTGGAAACGTGTTTTTCATGTTCGACTATATAGATATTTACGATAACACAATAATATATTAATATTACATTACCTTCAAAAGCTAATTAACTAGCGGGTATTTACGTGAAGTTCTTGTTAGTCGATGCTTGTAAAATGCGTTTCCACGCATTTTTCTAAAAAGGCACGCCAATTATAATGTTTTTCAGTGCTTACTTGTTAATGTAACATCTATTGGTTCAAGTGTGTTTTATCAAAAAAACCACTAATCTGCTCTGTGATGTATATATCAACTGAATCAAAGCCATGCTTTTTTAGAATATATTTTATATCATCTTGTGAAATATTATAAGATAAGCTTTGCAAGACAGGTTTTGGGCAAAACCGTAGGCGAAAATCCTTAAGCCCAGCTTGCTCAAGCTCAAACTCTGCATCAGCTATGCGCTTTAGTAATGGTTGTTCTGGAGTAAGTCCATAATCTAAACGAGTAAGCAAACATGGGCGAGCTTTTTGCTCTATATTGTCTAATCCTTTTTTAGCCCCAATAGTGCGAATCATTTCTTTACTAAAACCAAGAATAGCTAAAGGAGAAAGGATTTCTAGTTCTTTAAGGGCTTGTAAGCCTGGTCTATAACTTTGCATGTCATCGGCATTAGTTCCGTCACAAAGCTTTAGCCCCTCTTGTATGGCCATATTTTTAAAAGTTCCTAGCAAATATTTTTTGCAAAAGTAGCAGCGTTTAAGGCCATTTTCTTTTACTTCCTCTATGTCGAGCACGTGCGAATTAACACATTTTATTGCTATTGCTTGTTGCTTAGCCCAAGCTATTGCATAAGCAGTTTCTTGCTTTGGAACATGGATACCCTGAGCATGCAAAAGTAAAACATCAATGCAAGCACTTTTAGCTGCGAAGGCTAAAAATCTACTGTCCAAGCCTCCAGAAAAAGCTATAGCCAGTGGAGCATTAGCTTGTAAAAATAATTTTAGTTTGTTCCAGAGCATTTCCAACCATTAAGTTTATTTTTAGGGCATATGACATAATTTACAATACAATTGTGATATAAGACCACTGCGCAATACTGTGTATCAAGCAA
>CAYJLD010000007.1:0-44149 GCA_964371195.1 uncultured Desulfovibrionaceae bacterium
CGCAAGAAAATTCTTGGGAAATTTTTGATGCCGGCATTGCTTGCCAAACTTTTTGCTTGGCAGCCCATGCCTATGGCGTAGGTACATGTATTATGGGCGTCATTGATAATGCTGGTATTGCAAAAGTTGCTAACTTACCTGATGACGAAACCGTTGGTGCACTTATTGTGTATGGCTACCCTGAAGGAGACGTTCCAACTACCACACGAATGGAAGTTTCTGAAATTGTACGTTATATTGATTAAAAACTTATTGAAATAACTGTGTAGAGTTTGCAATATATAGATGATGAAAAAATAATTCCCCCAGCAATTTCAATAATTTTTGGGGGAAAAATTTTAAATTATTTTTGTTCGTTGGTTACATCAATAATTTGCACATCATCTTGAATATTATCACTATTATTTGCTGGTAAAGCCTCAATGGTTGCACCACCCAAAGCTTTAATATTTTGTTCTGCTGGGGGCAATTGCATGGCTCCGCGATCTACAATGATTTGTCCGGTGCGTTCAAAAATTTCTCGTCTAAATGCATATTCTTCTTCCAAGCGCCTAGTGCGATATGCAAACCACATGCGCCCAGCATAGCCAACACACCATACCAAAACAGCAGCTCCTATAATCCACGGCAAATATTGTGTGATTTCAGTGCTTAAAGCAAATAAAGCATTTAGTGCTCCATCCACATAGACTAAACCAGCTCCCAAAAGCAAAATCCCAATCAAGAGCACTATAGTAGGGGCGTTTTTAATAATTAGGTATGCTTTGCGCAATCTGGCTGGAAGTTCTGCTTGCCAAACTTCATCATCTTTATGACTCGATTTGGTTGTGCGAAATACATCAAAGCCAAATAAATGTAAGATAAGTAACAATGCTGCAGGCACTAAGACAGCCGCAAGTGCATAGGCTAGCCATGGAAATTGAAAGCGCGGTGGCCCTCCATTGGGATCTGGTGTGGCATGAATAATACCATAAAAAAAAGCTACCCCGGCAACAACAAGTTCTAACAATAAGATGGCAATGAAGAGATAAAAAACTAAGTCTGTGTATTGTTTGTCATTCCAGAAATCACGTTTTTCTTGCTGTGCCTGATTTGGGCTTTTGGGTGTTTGATCTGGAGCATCTTGTGATGAACTCTCTTGGTCAGTGGATTTTTTTTCTTGCAACATATGGTATCTTTATATATTTTTATTTTTTGAAACAAAGTATCAACTTAACAAAGCTATACATATGCACTTGTGGGCCTGTAGGCAAGGGTAATTATGATTTAAATTTTTAAAGTTGGTAAATTATTGTTTTGATAGTATATTTTCTTGAACATTAAATAAGGAAATTATGATGCATGTTTTAGTTACTGGTGCGGCTGGTTTTATTGGGCATCAACTTTGTTTAAAGTTATTACAACTTGGGCATAGTGTTGTAGGCATTGATAATTTAAATGACTACTATGATGTAAAATTAAAAAAAGACCGCTTGCTTGAACTTGAGCCTTTACCAAATTTTAAATTTGTTCTTGGAGACATAGTTGACCATGCCTTCATAATGGATTTATTTAAGACCGAAAAATTCACTCATGCCATGAACTTAGCTGCACAAGCTGGTGTACGCTATAGCTTGGAAAACCCTTTAGCCTATGTGCAATCAAACTTAGTGGGTTTTGCAAATCTTTTAGAGGCCTGTAGGCATAATAATTTGGAGCACTTTGTATTTGCCTCTTCAAGCTCTGTATACGGATTAAATGCAAACCGCCCCTATTCAGTACATCACAATGTGGACCATCCTGTTAGCCTTTATGCCGCATCTAAAAAATCTAATGAGCTAATGGCCCATACTTACAGCCATTTATATGGTTTGCCTTGTACTGGTTTGAGATTTTTTACAGTATATGGTCCATGGGGACGTCCGGATATGGCCTTGCACTTATTTACTACGGCCATTATGCAAAATAAGCCCATAAAAGTATTTAATAATGGTAATATGTATAGGGATTTTACATATATAGATGATATTGTAGAAGGTGTGGTTCAAACTCTTATTCGCAAGGCTACACCTAATGCAAGCTGGGATGCAAACAATCCAGATCCATCTACTAGCACTGCTCCTTGGCGTATTTATAATATTGGTAACAATACTACTGTAGCCCTAAAAGATTTTATTGCACTGCTAGAGAAACATCTTGGAAAAAAAGCCATTAAGGAATATTTACCTATGCAACCTGGTGATGTGGAGTCTACTTATGCTAATGTGGATGATCTTATGCGTGATACTGGATTTTCGCCCTGCACTCCATTGGATCAAGGCTTAGCTAAATTTGTGGCTTGGTACAAAGATTATTATAATTGCCAATAAATCATTAAGAAAATACTGATTAAAAAAAGCTAGGGACATGGTAATGTCCCTAGCTTTGAGAGTGCTGACAAAGTCAGCACGACCGATAAATCAGGAATAGGCGGAGCTTTGCTTCGCCGTTAAGTGACTGATTTTCGTGCCTTACTGCCAAGGCAGCTTGTCTGCCTTAGGCGGCACAAACGCCTGAAAGGGGGTTTGTCATCAGTCTGAAAGCTAGGGACATGGCGATGCCCCTAGCTTTTTTATTTAGCAAACAATTTATTACTCGATGCTGAAAAACTTGATTTTTGCTACATAACATTACCAAAAATTCGCTTTTCACGCTTTTGTTTCTGGAAGTTTTACTAAATCATTTGAACTAAAAACTGTTTTGCTTCAAATAGTTATTATGTTTTTAGTGTCGACTCATTATTGCACTTTACGTACTTGTTTTACTTCTAGCTCAACATGTCCCCAATCTTTATCAACCTTGGTAATTAGTTCTACCATGTCATTGGGTCCAATATTTTGGCCATGCCAAGCTTTGCGCTCAATTTCAACTTTTCCAGTGCCACTAGGGTCTTTTAAGGTGTAGATATCATCACCATCGTGCTGTACTATATAACCTTTAAGAGTAACCCAAGTATCGTCAGGTTGATTTGTAGCTTCTTTAATAGTCACTGCTTTTGGACCAGGTCCGGTAAATCCACCATGTCCCTTAGTTGAGGGGCCAGTAAATCCGCCATGTTGATTAGCAGAAGCTATTATGGCTCCGGCACTAAGAACGAAGGCAATAAATATAGCCATACATAATAGTTTTTTCATGTTAATAACCTTCTCCGACTTTGCTGTTAAATGTTTATGTTTACACTCAAAAAAACTTAATACTGGTTTGGACAATTTACTCATCAACTGGTACTAAAAAAATAGTTTTCTTAGCACCAGCTCATTTGAAGCGGAGTATTTAACAAAACATTTTACACATGTCTACCAAAAAAACTTCACTATTAAAAAAATACCCAAGCTTAATCACTAAAGGCAAAAGGTAAGACCTCATCAATATGACTTATTGCATGAACATGGATGCGGCTAAGTAAATTTTTGGGTATTTCCTCTAAGTCTTTTACATTGTGTTTAGGTATAATAACATGTTCCATATCCCTTGCAACAGCAGCAAGCACTTTTTCTTTAATGCCACCAACAGGTAAAACACGGCCTTGCAGTGTAATTTCACCAGTCATGCAAAGTGTAGCACTGCTACTTTTATTGGTTAGGGCAGAAACTAAGGCCGTACACAGTGTAATACCAGCTGACGGACCATCCTTTGGTGTAGCACCTGCTGGTACATGGATATGTATATCTGACTTTCGTGAAAAGTCAGGGTCTATGCCTAGCTCTTTAGATCTGGAGCGAATATATGAAAGAGCAGCTTGAGCACTTTCTTTCATGACATCACCAAGCTGGCCAGTCATTAATAGTGACCCCTTACCCTTCATTAAAGTCACTTCTACATGTAAAACCTCGCCACCAAAGGCAGTCCAAGCAAGCCCAAGGGCAGAGCCAGGCTTGAGTTGCTTTTCCTTATCGTCTTCAATAAAGCGCGGCACGCCAAGGAATTTGTGAACTTGTGCTGCTGTAACCTTAAAGGGCCCTTTTTTGCCTTCGGCTTTTTTACGTGCAAGTTTTCGGCATATGGTACCAAGTTCACGTTCAAGATTGCGCAATCCGGCCTCACGAGTATACTGCTTTATTACTCGCTCAATGGCGGCATCAGCTATGGTAATATCTTTTATTTTTAAACCATTATCTTCAATCATCTTAGGTAATAAGTGCTTGCGGGCAATGGCGCGTTTTTCTTCCAAAGTATAGCCTGGCAAGGTAATAATTTCCATTCTGTCGCGCAAAGCAGCCGGAATGGTATCAAGTACATTGGCCGTGCATAAAAACATTATTTTAGAAAGATCAAAAGGCACATTTAAATAGTGATCACTAAAGCTGTTGTTTTGTTCAGGATCAAGCACTTCTAGCAAAGCAGAAGATGGATCACCTCTAAAATCAGCTCCCAATTTATCAAGCTCATCCAATACTATAACAGGATTTTTAGTTCCACTTTGCTTTAAAGCTTGAATGATACGCCCTGGCATAGCTCCAATATAGGTGCGTCTGTGCCCACGAATTTCAGCTTCATCACGCATACCGCCCAATGAAAAACGTTGGAATTTACGACCCATGGCACGTGCAATGGAGCGCCCTAGTGAAGTTTTACCAGTGCCAGGAGGGCCTACAAAGCATAAAATAGGTCCTTTGGAGTTGGGATTTAACTTGCGCACACTAAGATACTCAAGAATGCGATCTTTAATTTTATGAAGACCATGATGATCCTCATTCAATATATCTTCCGCATGCTTAATGTCCAAGTTATCACGGCTAGTTTTTTTCCACGGAACTTCTACTAACCAATCTAAATAGGTGCGCACAACATTGGCTTCTGATGAGTCTGAGTGCATAGAAGATAACCGACGAAATTGCTTATCTGCTTCTTTACGCACTTCTTTAGGCATGCCAGCTCTAGCTATGGATTTAGCTAAATCTTCCATGTCATCGTCATCACTTTCTCCGCTTCTGTCACCAAGCTCATGACGAATGGCTTTTAGTTGTTCACGTAAAAAATAATCTTTTTGAGCTTTATCCATGCCTTCACGCGCAGAAGATTGAATGCGTGCTTGCATTGTTGCCACTTCTACTTCTTTGTTTAACTGTACATTGACAAGGGTTAAACGCTCAAGAGGGTCCAAAGTTTCTAAAATCACTTGAGCCTCTTCAATTTTTATACGCAAATTAGCAGCGATAAGGTCTGCAAGGCGTCCTGGTTCATCTACGCTTTGCAAAACCCCAATGATATCTGTGTTGGAAATACCACGAAGTTCTAGTATCTTTTCGCTTTGTTCTCTAACTGAACGCAAAAGAGCCTCAGTTTGAGGCGTAGAGGTAAAAGGCATTTCTTCATGTAGTGTTACTTCAGCTTCCATGAAAGGATCTGTTTGTATAAAATGCTTAACGCTAGCACGGCTCATACCTTGTACCAAGACTTTAATGCGTCCATCTGGCATTTTGAGCATGCGCATTACATTAACTACAGAGCCAAAAGAGTAAAGATCATCAGGGCTTGGATCTTCATCATCTTCATCTTTTTGAGTGCAGATAAAGAGGTGTTTATCCTTAGTAAGGGCCGCTTCTACGGCTTGAATAGATTTGTCTCTGCCAATAAAAAGTGGTAAAATCATGTAGTTAAAGACAACAACATCACGTACGGCGAGCACTGGTAGTACTGTAGGTAATGTGCCTTCTTCCACAGGTGGTGGAGTATCAGTATCATCATCGTGATTAGGTAAAGACTCTACATGATCAGTATTTTTTTCTATTTCTGGGCTTGGTGTAGCTTGGTTAGCTACATCCACATTTGTTGTTTTATGTTCATGATCGGACATATCAAATCTCCTCTCTTTAAGTTCTATAGATGCAGTATTAACTATATTAAAAATATTGATTTAACAAAATACTACGGCATTCCTGGGCCGTTATTATAATATGCTCCACAAAACGTATATTCATGCGAGGTGCAAGTTTGCGCAATTCCTCAGTTATAATTAAATCTGCTCGCGAAGGATTGGTATTGCCACCTGGGTGATTATGCACCAATATAAATCCATGTGCCTTTCGTGCAAAGGCTTTTGCAATAACATCTCTGGGTGTTATGGCAATATTATCTAAACTACCTTCTCCTAAACACTCCCAGCCAACGCAATGATTGCCAGCATCTAATAAAGCCATCCAGCACTCTTCATGGCTACGTCCAGCAAGTCGCTTTTGAGCTGCTTTTGCCACATTTTGTGGGGTTGCCAACACTTCTTTTTCAAGCAATGGTGCTATAGCATGCCTTGCCATGCACTCACGAATTACTTGCCAAAGGGTCCAAAGCCCTGGCCCAAAACCTGCTACATCTTCTAACTCTTCTCGACGTGCATCTAAAACATTGCGCAAAGTTCCAAAACGCAAAAGTAATTGCTTGGCAAGGGGTTTTGTATCCTTACGCGTGAGACCGTAACCAAGCAGTATTTCAAGAACTTCATAATCTTCTGCATGTTGTGGCTCTCGCAAAAAACGCTTTTTTAAGCGTTGGCGATGTCCGGCATACAGGCTAATATTTTCTTTGCTCGATGACATATGTAAGCAGTCCTACAAGTTGTGCAAGGGGTAAACAAAAATATTTTACGATTTATTATTATCAGCTAATGTAAAAAAAGTCCAATGATATGAAAAAAAAGCCAATAATTACATTTTACGCTGGAAACAAAAACTAAGTTGTTTGAAATTAATGGGACGAGAATTTATATTAAGCAAAAAGTTGTATTAAGTCTACTACCATACTTTCTAAAGCTTGCTCGGCATCACAAGAGCCACTCTTAACCTGTTGTTCGGCCTGAACAATAAGTGCAAATATTTTTGCAACACCGCTAAATCCCAATTTTCTTGCAAGGCGCTCTTTTTGTTGAGCTACAGAATAATGCACGTGAACAGGTTCTTTAGCTAGAATTTGCCACAAAATACGGGCTTCACGCGTAAGTAAGGCCAAAAAAGGAAATAGTAAACCAGCTACATCTTTTTGACCGCGATGAATTTCTTGCCAAGCAGCTGTTATATTTCCGGCTTGAATGCAAGATATAAAAGCAAAAATATTAGATTCTGGTAAATATGCACCAATGTTAATCATATCTTCAGTTACTTGCCCATTATGAGCAAGAAGAATTAATTTTTGCATTTCTCCATCAATGGCTGTGGCATCAGGTAGGGTTGAACCGCAAAAAGCTTCTAAGGCTCTAGGTTCAAATTGCAAATTGTAGGACTTAGCCCTTGCTAGTACATGACGTTTTATGCCTTGGGCATCAAGTCCAGAACTTTGCCATAAAAATCCCTTTTCTTTCGCAGCATTAAAACATGGAAGTTTGGTAATATGAGCTGGAATTTTTGCTTGTTTTTTGTCAAAAGGAACTTCAAGGCAAATAATGGGCCAGGTATCATCACTAAGTGTGCCAAGGGCTTCAGAAAGATTTTTCCAAGTGGCAGCAGGCAAGTTTTGGGCATTGCGCACCATAAGTAATACTGGAGTGCTAAATAGGCCTTGAAGAGTTAGATGCTTCCAAAAACTTTGAGCTAAGTCATCATCACCCCAATATACATGCTTTTGCCAAGACCCACCCCCCTTGGGGGGATGGGCTTGCACGAGGCCTTCAACGTGTTCTTTAATAAGACCAGCATCAGGGCAAATGCAAAAATAAAATCCTGGCCTTGGCATATATTTTCATTACCCAACTACAATATTAACAAGCTTATTGGGCACGATAATGACTTTGCGTATGGTTTTTTCTGTCAGATGTTTTTGTACACCTGGATCTGCTAGGGCTTGTTTTTCAACATCTTCCTTAGAGCTGTCCACAGCTATATTGATTTTACCGCGCAATTTACCATTAACTTGCACAACAACAGTGACAACATCTTGAGCTGTGGCTTCTTCTTGCCACTTAGGCCATGGAGCGTCAATGATGCATTCCTTATGGCCTAAATCTTGCCAAAGCTCTTCACAAATATGTGGAGTAAAAGGAGAAAGTAAGGTTAGCACCGTACCCATGGCTGAGGAGAAAACCCTATGTGAATTCTTATCCTTATGTAATGTTTCGCGAGCAAGATACATGGTGTTGACCAATTCCATAATGGCAGCGATGGCTGTATTTAGTTGATATTTTGCAATATCATCTTGCACTTTTTTAACTGTTAAATGTTCTTTACGTCTAAGTTCGTTGGCCACAGCACTATTAACATTATCTGCATTGGCATCTTGTGCCGTAGCTGAGCAAGCTGTCATAGGTATTAAAGATGCACGCTCCTCATAAAAAAGTCTCCAAACTCTATTTAGAAAGCGCGAAGATCCCTCAATGCCAGACTCTGACCAGTCAAAATCTCTTTCTGGTGGTGCAGCAAAAAGACAAAATAAGCGTACAGTATCAGCACCATATTTTTCAATCATAATGCTTGGGTCTACTACATTACCCTTGGATTTAGACATCTTTGCCCCATCTTTTAAGACCATACCTTGAGTAAGTAGGTTGGCAAATGGTTCATCCAAGTCAGGCGGATAAAACCCTAAGTCTCGTAAGGCTTTGGTGAAAAAGCGTGAATAAAGAAGATGTAATATGGCATGTTCAACCCCGCCAATATATTGATCAACGGGCATCCAATACTTGATGATATCTTTATCAAAAGGCACGTTATCATTACGAGCATCGGCATAGCGTGAGAAATACCATGATGATTCTACAAAGGTGTCCATGGTATCAGTTTCACGCCTAGCTGGCTTATTACATATGGGGCAAGTGCATTCATAAAATGATGCAGTATCTGGTAGTGGTGAGCGCCCATCGGCCTTGGTTTTTACATCAAGGGGTAGGATGATAGGCAGATTTTCTTCTCGCTCTGGCACTACATTGCATTTCTCGCAATAAACAACTGGTATAGGCGCACCCCAATAGCGTTGACGAGAAATATTCCAATCACGTAAGCGGTATTGCACAGTAAATGTGCCAAGCCCCTTAGCTTCTAGAGCTTTGGCCACGGCAACCTTACCTTCTTCATTTGGTAAGTTATCAAATTCGCCTGAATTAAACATAATGCCAGTCCCAGTCCAGGCTTCTTGCATATTGGCAACCTCAAGCGTTGCTGTATCTTGAGGTTGAATGACAGCAACTATAGGTAAGTTATACTTTTTTGCAAATTCAAAGTCGCGTTGGTCATGGGCCGGTACACCCATTACAGCACCGGTTCCATATTCGGCTAAAACAAAATTACCTAGCCAAATGGGAATTTTTTGGCCACTAAATGGATGCACACAATAAGCACCAGTGGCAATACCTTCTTTTTCTAAATTGTCAGATTGGCGATCTATACGATCCATATTGCGTATGCGATCTATAAATGCGCGAACATCTTGCTCATTACTACTGCCAGCAATTAAGTGATCCACTAAGGGATGCTCAGGAGCAATGGTCATGAATGTGGCTCCAAAAACCGTATCTGGCCTAGTGGTAAAAACATGTATTTTATCAGTATCTGGAGTGGGCTTTTCTAGAGGAAAAGCAATATCTGCACCGTTTGATTTACCAATCCAATTATGTTGCATGGCAAGGACGCGCTCAGGCCAGCCATTTTGTAAAGTCTCTAGGTCTTTAAGTAGTTCTTCAGCATAGGCTGTAATACGTACAAACCATTGGGTTAAGTCTTTTTGCTCCACTTGAGAATCACATCTCCAGCATATTCCCTCTATAACTTGCTCGTTGGCAAGAACGGTATTACAAGATGGGCACCAATTTTGTGGAGCTTTTTTACGATAAATCAAATCTTTTTCTAACATTTTCAAAAAGAATAATTGCTCCCAGCGGTAATACTCTGGTACGCAAGTGGCAACCTCTCGGCTCCAATCATAGGAATAGCCAAGACGTTTTAATTGGGTGCGCATATTGTCAATATTGGCAAAGGTCCAAGTAGCAGGGTGGGTATTATTTTTAATGGCGGCATTTTCTGCTGGTAAACCTAATGCATCCCAGCCCATGGGATGTAAGACATTAAACCCATGCATACGTTTAAAACGCGCCACAACGTCGCCAATAGAATAATTGCGCACATGGCCCATATGAATATTACCTGAAGGATATGGTAACATCTCAAGCACATAGTATTTGGGTTTGTCACTGTGATGATCACACACAAAAGATTTATTTTCTTCCCAAACTTTTTGCCATTTTTCTTCAATGGTACCTGGCATGTATTTTTCTGGTGTCATGAGAGTATCCTTAATTCATATATTTTATTTTCTTATACTTTAGCATTAATCTTGCCGCTTTCTAATGCTTTGGCAGCAGCATCCAAAATACCATTTACAAAAGACAATGCATTTTGCTCCCCAAATTGGCGAGCAAGCTCCAAAGCTTCATTAATTGCAACTTTAGTTGGAATATCACTTCGGTAAAACATTTCAAAAATTCCTATGCGCAAGACTGTAAGCTCAATGCGCCCCATACGATCTAAGCGCCAATTGTGAGAAAATTGTGATATAACATCATCAATTTCTTGGTTGTTTTTCCAAACCCCACTTGTTAATTCCCAAGCAAAGCCTGAAGGATCCTCAAATTCCTCACCCTTAGCAACCTGATCAGGAGATTGACAAAAAGCCCTTCGCACATCATCCATGCTTTGCACCTGTGCAAAGGATATGGCATATAATACTTGAAATGCTAAACTACGCTCATGACGTCTGGTATTTTTTTTTGACATAATTTAAAATTTACTCTTATTGCGATTATTTATTCAAAAAGCTAAGTCCAATTTTGGAACATTTATTTAATGTTTTATAATTAATTTATATTTGCTCTAAAACTCGGACAGTTTCAAGCACTGCTGAGGCTGCTTCAACACCCTTATTGCCAGCTTTAGAACCTGCACGCTCAATGGCTTGTTCTAAATTATCGGTGGTTAATAGGCCAAAACCAATGGGCACACCATAATCAAGCGAAACATGAGCTAAACCCTTGGTAGCTTCTGCGGCCACAAAATCAAAATGCGGTGTAGCTCCGCGAATAACCGCGCCAAGAGCAATAATCCCATCACTTTCTTTTTTGGCTGCGATTTTTTTGCATACCACTGGCATTTCAAAAGCACCAGGAATGCGAACAATGGTAATATCTTCTTCAGCACAACCGTGGCGTACTAGGTAATCCACCGCCCCACCAACTAAGCGGTCCACAATAAAATCATTAAAACGTGTAGCAATGATGGTAAATTTCAATCCACCAGCTTTGAGTTGTCCTTCAATGGTGCGTAACTTGGTCATATTATACCCCTTTATCTATTGCAATTTTTTGTAAATAGGTGACCCATTTTATCTTTTTTGGTGCTAAGGTATGCTTTATTGTCTGGGCAGGCTTCCATTTCAATGGGCACTCGCTCTACAATTTCAATACCATATCCCTCAATACCCACAATTTTTTTCGGATTATTAGTCAGCATGCGCATCTTGCGAATGCCTAAGTCCACCAAAATTTGTGCTCCCGTGCCATAATCACGTAAATCTGGAGCAAATCCTAATTTTTCATTAGCTTCCACGGTGTCATAACCTTCATCTTGTAAGGCATAGGCTTTAATTTTATTAGCAAGCCCAATGCCGCGCCCTTCTTGACGCATATACAACAAGACTCCACAACCTTCTTTTTCTATTTGACGCATGGCTGCTGCCAGTTGGCCACGACAATCGCAACGTAAAGAGCCCAGCGCATCACCGGTTAAACACTCACTATGTACACGTACCAAGACATCTTGCTGATCTGTAAATTCACCTTTAACTAATGCTAGATGCGTACCATTTTCCATGGCATTTTCATAGGCAATCACTTGAAAATCACCAAACATAGTTGGTAGATGCGCCTCAGAAATTCTTTGTACTGAAACTTGCCCACGTTGCATACGATAACGGATAAGGTCCTTAACAGCTGCAATTTTCAAATTATGTTCAGCTGCAAAAACTTCTAATTCGGGTAGACGCGCCATCTCTCCATCATCATTCATTATTTCGCAAATAACTGCTGCATCTTTGCATCCAGCAAGGTGTGCTAGGTCAACGCTACCTTCTGTTTGGCCGGCACGCACCAATACGCCACCAGGACGAGCACGCAGAGGAAAAATATGGCCAGGTGTAACTATGTCTTCTTGGCGCGCATTATCAGCCACAGCTGCGAGTATGGTAGTTGCTCTATCTTTAGCAGAAATACCAGTGGTGACACCGTGGCGTGCTTCGATGGATATGGTAAAGTTTGTGCCAAACTTAGAACCATTGCGCTGAGTCATAAGGTCCAAGCCAAGGGCATCGCATCGCTCAGCACTTAGGGGAAGGCAAATTAGTCCACGTCCATATTTTGCCATAAAGTTAATAATTTCTGGGGTAACATGTTCGGCGGCAATGGTTAGATCACCTTCATTTTCGCGGTCTTCATCATCCACAAGGATAATCATCTTGCCTTGACGTATATCCTCAATGGCTTCTTGAATGGTACAAAGCGGCATACTTAGTCCTTTATTATAATATATTTTTTAAATAAATCCATTTTCTGCTAATAATTGCAAGCTGACATTACTTTTAGTGCGCTCCTCTTGCCAAGGTAAGAGTAAGTGCCTAACATATTTTCCTATAATGTCCGTTTCCAAATTTACTAGGCTATTTACTTGCCATTCTTTAATGGTGGTACTAGCCCAAGTTTCAGGAATAATATTAACCTCTAAAAAATCTGGCCCACAATTATTCACTGTTAGGCTTATGCCGTCAAGTGTAACAGATCCTTTCTTGATAATTTCGGGGCCAAAATCTTGAGAAAAACCTAAACGCACACAGTGAGACTCACCAATAGAAACAATATTGAGCACTTGGGCTTGACCATCTACATGACCACTAACAATATGACCACCAAAACGTTGCCCAAGGGCAAGGGCGCGTTCTAAATTAACAATACTACCTTGCTTTAAGGCACCAAGGTTAGTGTGTTGCATGGTTTCAGCAGAGGCATAGGCATAAAACTCATTATCTTGACCGCTTTCCACAGTTAAACATACACCATTAACTGCTATAGATTCGCCCACTTCAATATTTGATAATAAAAAAAGTGCTTTGATAAGTAGGCGTGTTTCTTTCCCATTTTTGTGCACTGAACGAACTTGTCCAGAGCCATTGATGATACCTGTAAACATTATTTAGGCCTCAAAATAATATGCATATCTTGATCATATAAATCATAATTTGTTATACGCAGCCTTAGTGCTTCATCCATATGCAATGGGCTTCGGCCGTTAAAAATAGGATAAGCTTCATTATCACCAAGCACACTTGGAGTTAAATGTAGGTGAAATTCATCTATAAGCTTTTGCTCTAAAAAGCTAAGGGCAAGCTTACCTCCACCTTCGCAAAGGGCATAGTTACAGCTCAGTTCTGAATGTAAGCGTTCAAGTAAAGCTTTAAGTGATGGTAAGGGCTTTACGGCAGAACTGGGGTTTTCTGTCCAAACTCTAACTCCTAATTGTTCAAGGGCCTTAGCTCTAGGTGAAGCTGCAGCAGCAGGTGAGGTAAAGAAAATAGTTTGTTTTGGACGATGCTTTAATAAATAATTATCAATGTGAGCCTCTGGTAAGCGCGATGTTACAACGCAAGCCAAGGGTTGTGGCATATCATCTGTTGCTTCATGTACGGTTAGGCGTGGATTGTCACTGCGAAAAGTACCACCACCTATAATAATAACTCCACCACAGCGTGCAATATTGGAGCGTAACTCTTGTATTTTTGTGCGTGATTTAGCACAACTAATCCATTGTGAATGACCACTACGCGTGGCTATGCGTCCATCAATTGTGCTTGCCATCTTAAGCATAACATAGGGGCGGATACCTTCTTGTCGCACTATAAAGTCTGCTATTAGGTCTCGGCAAAGCTCTTCTTCAATGCCAACAGTTACCTCTATTCCTTGGCTTTGTAAAAATTCTAACCCCCCAGCGGCAATGGGATTTGGGTCGCGCATACCAATAACTACATGCTTTATACCAGCTTCCACTATGGCAGCAGTACAAGGTGGGGTTTTGCCATGATGATGACAAGGCTCAAGAGTAACAACTAAGGTGCAAGCACTTAAATCAATATTATTAGCCTTGGCATTTTGTAGACATTCAATTTCAGCATGTGCCTCTCCATACTGCTTATGCCAGCCTTCAGCAACTATGCATTTATCCTTTATTAAAACTGCTCCCACCACAGGGTTGGGGTAAGCTGTATATCTTGCATCCTTGGCTATGGCCACAGCATGGCGCATGTATGAGTTAAAAAGGTCTGTGCTCATATTATTTTGTCTCCATGCGGATGTTGCACTTGTTCTAAGACAACTCCAGCTTCATCCAACATTTCGATAGCTAAGTCATCTGGGTAGTATTCCACATAATAAATGTGTTTTACTCCGCAATTAATAAGCATTTTGCTACATTGTACACAGGGAAATGTTGTGCAATAAAGTTCAGCACCACCAAGATTTGCCCCATGCAAGGCTGCTTGAATAATAACATTTTGTTCGGCATGTAAACCGCGGCATATTTCATGACGCTGGCCTGAGGGTATGCCCATTTTTTGACGCAAACAGCCAACATCAAGGCAATGAGCGACTCCAGCTGGAGCACCATTGTAGCCAGTAGCAAGGATATGCTTATCCTTCACGGCAACAGCACCAACTTTGCGCCTACAGCAGGTACTGCGTTCAGCAACCATATAGGTAATGCGCATAAAATACTCAGGCCACGGTAATCTACTCATAAAACATACCCCTTAATGTTCAATACAACACAATACATGTTAAATGCTTTTTTGCCAAGAGTAGTATAGAGGTGTTTTTTGGGTATGACGTGAGTGCGCTTTTGTTAGTAATTTATTGAGCTTTGGAATATAAAAGTTTATAAATCATTACAGTGTATTTCGCGTCTTTGATTTGTGTATACAGTTGCGATATTTTCCTTTTTTCGCTCACGGCGTCAGAAAATCTTTGCCTTGTGCGCAGGCATAAATGCTCTTTCCTGCGAGTGCAAGCATACAATCGTATTAGAATAAGTTGACCAGCATTCAAATATTTGCAAAAAATCATAAAAAGGTTGATAATAAGGTTTACTTATTTCATGCTTTTAGGTAGGCCATGCAAGGAGAGTTTATGAATAAGAAATGTGATCCATTAGCCAATTTAAGGCAAAGAAGTAAGCTTGAGCGGCTTGTAGACTTTATAAATGAAGTTGGTATGCTACGCCATACGCCTCGCACAGGTTATCAATTTTTAGGTACTGGCTCAGAAAATGTTGCTGAGCATTCGCATCGTGTGGCAGTCATTGGTTTTGTATTAGCTAAGCAAGCCGGAGCGGATATTGCGCGCACAGTTTTTTTATGTCTCTTTCATGATCTTGCAGAAGCTCGTACTGGTGATTTTAACTATATTAATAGGATATATAATACCGCCAATGAACGTTTGGCTCTTAGTCATGCCACAGAAGGTACTGGTTTAGAAGATGATATTTTAGACTTTTGGGATGACTTAGAGGCTCATGCAAGTAAAGAATCCATACTTGCCCATGATGCTGATCAATTAGATCTTATATTTAATTTGCTTCGCGAAAGTGAAAACGGTAATAAATTTGCCGATAAGTGGATAAAAAATGCATTGGAGCGAGTGCGTTCTGAGGAAGCTAAAGAACTTGCCCAAACTGCCGTAAATACACCGACATCATATTGGTGGTATAATGGGCCAGAAAATGGCTGGTGGGAGCGTAAATCATAAAATTATGTCAAAACGATGTTGAAATATAATTAATTTTTGTGAGGTAATTAATATGAAAATTCGAGGCAAAATTTTATATGCCATGATTGGCGCAGTTGCTTTGTCTCTAATGGGTATTCTTGCCATGGCATCTTACGAAATGAATGTGGTTTTTGTAGATAACTATAAAAGCAATAGTAAAGCACAGTTAGATCGTATGGATGGATTTGCGCAAAATTTCTTTTCCTCAGCTAAGTCTATGGTGGAATTGTTGGCATCATCAAAAATTATCCGCGATAATATTGATGATATTTCTAATTATGTAGATTCAAAAGAAACTGTCACCACCATAGGAACACAGTTAACTGGTGCGGAACGTGAAATTTTTGATGATCTTTTACGCATTAACAAAGCTTATCCTGATTATTTACTAGTTTATGTTAATAATAATGCAGGCGGCATCACTCAAGCCCCTGACAGTACATTAAGTGTTGGTTTTGATCCCAGTCAGCGACCTTGGTATTTAGATACAGTTAAAGCCAATGGTACAATTTTAACTGAGGCTTATATTTCAGATACTGGTGAAGCTGTTTTTACTGTGGCTACACCCATAAGAGATAATAGCTCAAAAATTAAAGGTGTTGCAGCCATTGACATATCTCTTGCCACCATGACTGAGGAGACAGGATCTGTACAAGTTGGCTCAACAGGCTATGTGTTGCTTATAGATAGCTTACATCAAGTAGTAAGCGACCCCAAAAATTCTGGCAATAATATACCTGAAAATGCTCGTTGGCTTGGTAAAGCCATTAAAGATCTTCCAAGTGACGCTTCAAAAGCATTACAAGAATTACGCGATATAAAGGATGGCTATAGGGAAGTTAGCATTGATGGTGTTGAGTGGCTTGCGTATATTAAAACTACCCCAAGTAATTGGAGTATTGTTATGCTTCAAGAACGCGATGAAGTTTTTGCTGGTGCCATGGATGTTACTTTTATCATAGGAATAGTCGGCATTATTATTGCGGCTATTATGCTCATAGTGGCTTGGGCTGTGGCCAATTCCATAGCTACTCCTATCGTAAGGCTTGCTAATGCCTCACATGCTGTGGCAGAGGGTGATTTAAATGCTATTCCTCAGGATGAAAAGGCTTTTACAGGTGAAATTGGCCTATTGCATCGTAGCCTTGTAAGTATGGTTAGTAAGTTGGTGGAACTGATTGAAACTGCAAATAATAAAATTAAGGAAGCGGAAGAGTCCTTACAAGAGTCACAAAAAGCTAATGCTGCCGCAGAAATTGCTAAGAAAAATGCAGAACTTGCGCGTAGTGAGGGTGCTCAATCTATTGCAAATCAAATTAGTGTTATTATAGAACAGCTAACAGGCTCAGTGGGGCTTCTTGCCACAGAAACTGCCGAGGCTGGTAATAAAACTCAAGAACAACAAGAGCGCGTGCACGATACAGCCGTAGCCATATCGCAAATGAGTGAGTCAGTAGCAGAGGTCACTAGTAGTACAGTTCGAGCCGCAAGTATTGCCGAGGACTCGCGCAAAGAAGCTCAGAATGGTAAGGAATTAGTTATGGCACTGGTAGGTAGTATGCATGAGATTGAAAATAAAGCTCAAGGCATGCAACAAGGCCTTGCTGCCCTTAAATCTCAGGCTGTTGATATTGGTCAAATTATGAATATGATTAGTGATATTGCCGACCAAACCAATTTGTTAGCTTTAAATGCTGCCATTGAGGCAGCCCGTGCTGGTGAAGCAGGGCGTGGTTTTGCTGTGGTTGCTGATGAAGTACGCAAATTGGCAGAAAAAACCATGGAAGCCACAAAGCAAGTGGAAACAACAGTTTCTACTATACAAAATAGTGTAGATGAAAATATGAATAATATTGAGCAAACAGTAAATTATGTAGGTAATTCCACAGCTGTTGCTCAAAATGCACAAGAGTCCTTAGCTCAGATTGAGAGCATGGTGGAAAACACTGCTAATGAAACAAAGTCTATAGCCTCCGCTTGCGAAGAGCAATCTGACTTTATTGAAAAAATTAATAATAAGACTGATGAATTGCGCAACCTTACAAGCAATGTAGCAGAAAATGCCAATGCTTCATATAGTGCAGTACAGGGCCTTGAAAAATTAGCCAATGATTTAAATGTTGTTATGGATAATTTACAGACAGATAAATAGTATTAAAAAAATATTAGAAAATAATGTCAGATCTAAAAATTATACAAGTAAAAGACAAGGCTCAAATGAATATGTTCATGGCCTTGCCAAAGCAAGTATATGCCAAAGCTCCTCTATGGGTACCACCCATAGAAAAAGATGAGCGTACCCTTTTGACGCCTGATAAGCATCCTTATTGGGAACAAGCCAGTGGACAGCTTTTTTTGGCTATACGCCATGGGCGTGCTGTTGGGCGTATAGCGGCCATAATAGACCATAATTATAATAATTTTGCGCAAGAGTTATGTGGTGCGTGGGGATTTTTTGAATGCTTTGATGATATGGAAGCCGCACATGCTTTGTTTTTGGCCGCAGGTACATGGCATAAAGAGCGAGGCATGCAATTTATGCGTGGACCACTTAACCCATCTACGAATTACACTTGTGGTATGTTGGTAAATGGTTTTGAGCTAGCCCCAAGCATAATGATGCCTTGGAACTATACATATTATCCAAAGTTTGCAGAACATTGGCAGATGCGCAAAGAACAAGATCTTTTTGCCTATGGGTTTGAGAGTGATAAAGTTAATTTACCTGACTGGTTATATGAACAAGTACAGGCTACAAAACAGCGTGGTGAATTTACTAAGCGTGTATCAAGCAAGGCTACTTTAGCTGAAGATATTCATATTATGCTTGATATTTATCAAGAAAGTTGGGCTGATAATTGGGCTTTTACACCTATGCCCTTGGCCGAAGCTAAGCAACATGTTCACACTTTAAAAAGTGTTTTAGATCCAGACTTTTTCGTGCTTTTTTATCATCAAGGGCGTCCGGCTGGAGGCATGCTTGCTTTACCAGATATGAACCCATTGCTTAAAAAATTAAATGGTAAAATTGGCCTTAGTGCTCCATGGCATTTATGGCGATCGCAAAAAGATTTACAAGCTCATTATCGTTTGCTTTTACTTGGTATACGTAAAGAATATAGGCTGATGGGCCTACCGCTTTTAGTGCTTGATTTTATGCTTGATAAGTTAAAAACTAATCCAAATATTTTAAGCATAGAAGGGTCTTGGTCTTTGGAAGACAATTTTGTTATCAATGATTTAATTGAAGACTTTGGCGGAGTTTTAACAAAAAGATATCGCATTTATAGACGAGAGCTTGACTATATATGATAAAGAAAAAAATACTTATTACCGGTGGCACAGGTTTTGTGGGTAAACACCTTTTACATCATCTTATCCAAGGTGGAGCTGAGGTTTCTTGTTTAGTACGCAAAAGTTCAAACCGCGCAAATCTTCCGCCCCAAGTACAAGTTTTTGAAGCTGATTTACATAGTGGTCAGGGTCTTGATGCTGCTCTTTCTGGGCAAGATATAGTTATACATCTGGCATCATTGCTTTTTGGTCTTGGATGGCAAGATTATTTGCAAGCAAATGTTGGTGCATCTGAAGTTTTTGGGCAAGCCATAGCGCGTCATAAGAATATTGAACGGGTGGTGTTTGTATCTTCGCTTGCGGCCAGTGGGCCTTGTGCCATATCTCCAGGCATAAAGGATATAGATGTTGCAAGACCTGTTTCTGCTTATGGTTGGTCCAAGTATGTGTCAGAACAGATTTTGACAAAATATTGTGGTTCAAAGCTTGTCATATTGCGTCCACCTATTATTTATGGTTCTGGTGATAAGGGGCTATTACCTTATTTTAAGGCCGCAAAGAAGGGTATTATTATTACACCAGGCTTTAGGCGCAAGTTTCCCATATCTGTCATTCATGCCAAGGATATGGCATCTGTTATTGAACATGCCCTAAAGCCAGAAGCACAAGGGATTTATCATTGTAATGATGGAGCAGAGCATTGCATGAAAAGTCTTGGGCTTGGTATAGCAAGTGCTCTTGGGTGTAATGCTAAATGCATTGGCCTGCCTCTAGCTATTATGGGTTTTAGTGCTTGTCTTATGAGCATTGGAGCTACTATATGCAAACCTCTTAACTTACGTCCACCGGCATGGAATTTAGATAAATTTCGTGAAGCTCGTGAGTTAGGTTGGCTTTGTGAGGCTGATGGCATGAGTAAACTTGGTTTTAAGCCCAACATTACATTGGAACAAGGTTTATATGAGGCCATAAATGGTTATCAAGAATTAGGTTGGCTTTAGTTATAATAAGGGAGTTTTTATGTCCATTAGCTCATGTTTTAAGGCCTATGATGTACGTGGTACATACCCAGAACAATTAAACTCAGCGCTTACTTGGGCTATAGGGCAAGCTTTAGTTAATATTTTTAAACCCAAAACAGTTGTGATTGGACGTGATTGTCGATTGTCTGGACCAGATTTATGTGCCGGACTTGTGCGCGGTTTATGTGCGCAAGGGGTGCATGTTACAGATATTGGGCTTTGTGGAACAGAAGAAATTTATTTTGCCACCTTTGCTAAGGGCTTTGATGCTGGTATCATGGTAACGGGCAGTCATAATCCAAGTCAGGATAATGGCCTGAAATTTGTGCGCAAAGGAGCCATTCCCATTAGTGGTGATACTGGCTTATTTGATATTCGTGACCAAGCTCTTGCTCTTTATGAAGATGGACAAAGGGCTATGCAAGAAGATAGGCCTATGCTTGATGAGGCGTATAAACAAGCATCATTTCGCAAAGAATATATTAAATTTCTTTTGGATTATGTAAAGATTGACCCTAAGAGTAAACTAAAAATTCATGCTGATGCTGGTAATGGCTGTGCGGGATTAGTTTTGCAAGAGCTTATACCACATTTACCCTTTGAAATTACTTGTGCTCATACACAACCAGATGGCAACTTTCCCAACGGTATTCCTAATCCTCTTTTGCCAGAGCGGCGCGAAGCTACATCAAGGGCAGTTCAAGACTATGGTGCGGATATGGGTATTGCTTGGGATGGGGATTTTGATCGTTGTTTTTTTTATGATGCCCAAGGTAATTTTATTGAAGGCTATTATTTAGTGGGCCTTTTGGCCACAAGTATTTTATCTGACTTTCCTAAATCAAAAATTATTCACGACTTACGCTTGATTTGGAACACACAAGATATGGTGCAAAAAGCTTGTGGTATAAGCATTAACTGTAAAGCTGGACATGCTTTTATAAAGGAAAAAATGCGTGCTGAAGATGCTGTTTATGGTGGAGAGATGAGTGCGCATCATTATTTTAGAGATTTTGCTTATTGTGACTCTGGCATGTTGCCTTGGCTTTTGGTGGCAAAATTAATTATACAAAGTGGCAAGAGTTTGGCTGAACTAGTAAATGATTGCATGGAAAAATATCCTTGTAGTGGAGAAATAAATCGTAAGGTACGAGATGCACAATCAATCATGGCTAAAGTTAAGCAGGTTTATGCCAAAAACGCTATAAAACATGATGACATAGATGGCATAAGCATGGAATTTGATACTTGGCGTTTTAATCTACGTGCATCTAATACTGAACCACTTTTACGCCTTAACGTTGAATCAAGAGGTAATGTAGGACTAATGCAAGAAAAGACCAAAGAAATTTTGGATTTTATCGATGCAAACAAATAAAAGGAGAAAATGATGAAAGAAGTGATTTCCACAGCTAAAGCCCCTGGTGCGATTGGACCGTACAGCCAAGCCATACGTAAAGGCAATATGCTCTTTGCTTCCGGACAAATTCCACTTGATCCTGATACAGGCAAGGTAGTGGACGGGGATGCTGCAGCTCAAGCTACACAGTGTTGCAAGAATGTGGTGGCCATTTTAGAAGCTGCTGGACTTGCCATAGCAGATGTTGTTAAAACTACTGTATTTTTAAGTGATATGGCAAACTTCCCCATGGTCAATGAGGTGTACAAACAGTACTTTACTGAACCATTCCCAGCTCGTTCTTGTGTTGCAGTAAAGCAATTACCATTGGATGTGTTGGTGGAAATTGAAGTTATAGCTATGTATGACTAATGCATGGTAGTTTAAGAATAAAATTGCTATATTAACTGCGTGGGCACACGTACAATTGCTTGTACGGGGTAGAATTTACAAAGTCAGCACAAATGCCTGCGAAAGGCTTTGTCAGCAGTTTGAAGTGATAAAATTTGAGGGAAATATTTTTAAGATAAAAATATTTCCCTCAAAAAATTTATATAGAATGCTAAAACCTATTTTTTAATCTTGGATTTTCTACTACAGTCAGAGCAAATACCATAAAGACAGAGCACATGATAAGTAGGTATAAAACCATGCTTGTCGGCAATGTTTTCTTGTAGCTTTTCAATTTTTCTATTCATGATTTCAACAGTTTTACCACATCGCTCACAAATTAAATGGTCATGGTGTTCTTTGTTTTGAGGCTCATAGCGCGTAATGCCATCTCCAAACTGTACCTCATGGGCAAGTCCTGCTTCATGAAGTAGCTTCATCGAGCGATATACTGTGGCTTGGCCTACAGACGGATCAATAGCACGCACAGCATCATATACTTGCTCAACTGAAAGATGCCCTTTTGAGGTCATAAAAACTTCCACGATTAAAGTACGCTGGGCAGTGTTCTTTAAACCGTGTTGTGCCATATACTCTTGAAATGTAGATAGATATTCTTTCATGTGCAAATTATAACATGTATACAAAACTAGGTCAATAATGTTTTGTTTTAGTATATGTGATTTAAATTTATAATTTATACAAAAAAAATTGTTTTTTAAATAGCAGCTCAACAACTTAGGGATTTTTTTTGAGCAATTTGTAGTGGTGGTAAAGAATGCGCAGATGTTGGAATGCAAAAAAATTTAGCAGGGTAGTTTAGCAGATATCAATAATTGCAAATCTAAATTAGTCGGTCGAAAAACGCGTTGCACGCATTTTTCTAAAAAGGCACGCTCGCTCCAAATATCGCTTTGCGAACGCCAGAAGTTAATTCTGGCTTATTTTACGCGGCGCAAAATTTTCTTTGCAGAAAATTTTGATAGCCGCCACTCAAAAAAAGCCCCTTTAAGCTTCAAAAATTGCCAGAAATGCGCATTCCATGCTCTTATTTCTGGTAATTTTTTTATTATTACTTTCCAATAAAATTCTACTATTTTAGAATGTTATTATATTTTTTAGCGTCTACTAAATTACAGTTATTAATGAGTTAGTCATAAGAACTTAAACTTGGCAATGAGCACAAAAAACAGTGCTACGCCCAGCAACGCGTGAAGACATTAAAGGATGTGCACAAGCCTTGCAAGCTTCACCACCACGTCCATATACTGCAAAAGTATTTTGAAACGAGCCAGCATCACCATGGGCGGTGCGGTAGTCGCGAATGGATGATCCACACTGTTCTATGGATAAGAGTAGTATTTTTTGAATGGCTGTGCAAAGTTCAACCAGCTGTGTATATGCTATGGTATTAGCTTTACGAGAGGGGGATATTTTTGCGGCAAACAGGGCCTCATCTGCGTAAATATTACCAATACCTACAATGTATTCTTGATTTAGTAATAAGCCTTTAATACCTGCTTTTTTGCCTTCAAGTCGTTTGGCCAGCTCCTCTGGGCTATGCAATAATGGCTCAAGCCCAAGTTTTTGCCAAAAGGGCCAGTGCGTTAAACTTGCAGGAGATACCAGCCGCACATAACCAAAGGTGCGGCTATCATCAAAAAAAAGCTGCTTTGCTTTGTTATTGTGATCTAAATTAAGACTAAATCGTGTATGTTTGCCAATGGGGGCATCATGGCTATAAACAAAAAGACGTCCGGTCATTTTAAGATGAACGGCTAGCATATGTGGACATTTGGGGTCAGTTGAATCTGTATCTAAGGTAATAAGGGCTAGTTTTGCGCGCCTTCTAACTCCTGTTATGCAGCGTCCACTTAGTAGTTTAAGGTCAAGGCTACCAGTATCTAGAGTTCGCGGCAAAAATAAATTACTCTTGGTAATAATTGCTCCTTTAATGAGTGGCTCAAGCGTGCGGGCTATGGTTTCAACTTCTGGTAATTCTGGCATCTTAATCGTCTTTATTAGATAAATATAACTCAAGTAAACCTTTTGGTGGGCTTACAAAAATCTGGCGTGTTTCCAAATCAAAGGACATAATAAATTCTTCCACAGCTGGTAATAGTATTTCTTGTCCGTCTCTGTTGCGAATAACCCAAAGAATTTGAGATTTTGGAAACTCTACTGCCTCCAAAATTCCAATGTGGCTATGGCTTTCATAGTCAAAAATGTCCATTCCAATAATATCAGATAGATATGCTTCGTAATCTGGTAGAGGTGGTAGTGCATCACGCTCAACAAAAATACAAGCACCGCGTAAACTCTCCGCCATGTTGCGGTCGTGTATATGGGGTAAGGTGAGCAGTGGACGTCCTTTATGCATGCGAAATTTAGCATTTTTTATGCATTGCAATGGATTATTGCCCACTTGCAAAAAAAATGTTTTTTGCAAAAGCTTGGGGGAGTCTGCGTACCAATCTACACAGAGCTCCCCTTTAATTCCGTGGGGACGTGTTATGGTCCCCATATGAATATGTTTTACTGTAGCCATGTCCGCCTTGGCCTTTCAGTACAATATTAAGGATATTATTCCAAAATTTCTAAAACGGTGCGCTTTTTGGCCTTTGTGGCCGCAGCACCAAGGATAGTACGCATAGCACGCGCAGTGCGCCCTTGCTTACCGATGACTTTGCCAATATCTTCCTTAGCAACCTTCAGCTCTAGCACCGATGTTTGCTCACCTTCCACTTCTCGCACACTCACACTATCCGGATTGTCAACAAGCGATTTCGCGATATATTCAATCAACTCTCTCATATGCGTCTCCTTAAAGCGGTAATAAGGAACTCACAAATTAATTCATGTGCTTCTTGATTAACGAACGTACAGTATCAGTGGGTTCAGCACCAAGTTCCAGCCACTTTTTTACTTTATCTGCATCAAGTTTCACTTCAGCAGGGTTAGTCATGGGGTTATAATACCCAAGATATTCTAAAGCACGACCATCACGGCGTGTTTCGTCATTGGCGGCAACGACGCGGTAAAAAGGTTTTTTCTTGCTACCCATGCGGGTTAATCTGATTTTAACAGCCATTTCAATCTCCCATTCTATTTTATTTCATTATAACTATCTAAAGCCAAAAGAGCAAGGGCTTTATGCCTCAAAACGTATATTTATATATAGCTTTTCTTACTAAAATACTATGTTATAGCATGCAAGCAACTGCTATATTGAAAAAACTACAATATGTAAATGTAAATTTTTATGTTTTGTACGCAACAATTACAAAATTAAAAACTAAAGATAATCAACTATGCCACGTCATTCCGATTTGGCTATTTTTAGCTGAATGTGTGATGTTCAGTAAAGTTTTTTTCGCGGCTCGGCACTTTCGCGTTGCTTCACCGCCGGCTAATTGCTCAAAAAACCTTCCCCAACCTCACACATTGCCTCGGCAAAGAGTTCTGTTAGTAGTAATATTTTCTAAATCGGAATCACGTGCAACCATGCTAAAGCTATTAATAATTGTATTGTTACTTTTTCTTTTTTCTTTTATTTTTATTGTCGCGCTTTTTACGCTTCTTAGTAGAGCTGCTTTTACTTGCGCGAGGCATGGAGGGCAATCCTCCAAGTCCGTCAAGTCCAGGCATGCCACCCAGGCCACCTAGACCTCCTAAACCACCTAAGTTTGGCATGCCGCCTAAACCACCCATGCCCTTGGGCATACGAGGCATTTTGCCACCGCTACCCATCATGCCCTTCATCATCTGGCGCATTTGCTCAAATTGGCGTACCAATTGATTAACCTGTTGAACACTAACCCCAGCCCCTTTGGCAATACGCGCACGGCGACTACCATTAAGAATATCAGGATTACGTCGCTCAGCCATGGTCATGGAGTTAATTATGGCTTCGGTGCGGGCCATTTCTTTTTCTGGCATGGCGCCACTAGCAGCACTAAGTTTTTCACGAATTCCAGAAAGACCAGGAATAAGCTTCAAGATACTATCAAAAGACCCTATTTGCTTGATTTTACGCATTTGAGAGCGAAAATCCTCCAAGTCAAATTTAGCCTTTTGCATCTTAAGGGCCATGGCTTCGGCTTCTTCTGCATCCATGGTATCTTGTGCTTTTTCAACTAATGTAAGCACATCACCCATGCCAAGAATACGCCCAGCCACACGATCAGGGTGAAAAACTTCCATATCAGAGAGTTTTTCTCCAAGACCTACAAATTTAACCGCGGCTCCGGTGACGGATTTAATAGATAAAGCTGCACCACCACGAGCATCGCCATCCATCTTAGTAAGTACAACGCCTGTTATGCCAAGCTTTTCATTAAATACTTCGGCCACAGTCACTGCATCTTGTCCAGTCATGGCGTCAGCTACAAATAATATTTCTTGTGGGTTAATAGCTTCTTTTATGGCCACAAGTTCTTGCATGAGGTTTTCATCCACATGCAAACGTCCAGCTGTATCAAGTAATACAACTGTTGCTTGAGCTTCTTTAGCAGCTAAAACTGCATCCTTAGCAATATTAACCGGATTCATATCCGTAGTTGATGCATAACATGGTACGTCAAGTTGCTTGGCTAAGGTGGTAAGTTGATCAATAGCAGCTGGCCGATAAACGTCTGCTGGCACAAGGTAGGGACGCATTTTTTGCTTGCGCAAAGCGTTGGCAATTTTACCACAAGAAGTAGTTTTACCAGAACCTTGCAAACCCACAAGCATAACAACTGCAGGTTGTGCTCCCCTAAGGTCAAGCCCTGTACTTTCTCCGCCAAGTAAATTAATGAGCTCATCATGAACAATTTTAATAACTTGTTGAGCTGGGCTAACACCCTTAACTACTTCTTGCCCTAAGCATTTTTCGCGTACTGTATCTACAAAATTTTTAACAACTTTAAAGTTTACATCGGCTTCAAGCAAAGCTAAACGCACCTCACGAAGACCATCTTGGATGTTTTCTTCTGTAAGTTGCCCACGTCCACTAAAGTTACGAAATACTGTTGAAAGTCTATCAGACAGGCTCTCAAACATATTAACCTCAAGTTCTTAAAAATTTATGCAAAAGTGCATCATTAGAGAACTTTAAACCATTTGTCAAGCTACAACATAAAAACAAAAAAACCAAGACTTGACAAATAATATTATAAATAGCATGTTTAACCATATATTGCCATTTACTAAAAGTGTAAAAAACAAAAATTGAGGTATACATATGTCCAAGACATGGGAAAAGACTTGGCAAGAACGTCGCGAAATGCCCCCAGACCGCGTTAATGATGTGCGCTCTGCTTGGGAGAGAGATTATGCACGCATTATTCATTCTGCTGCATTTAGGCGTTTGCAGTCTAAAACTCAAGTTCTAGACCTTGGGCAAAGTGATTTTTATCGTACAAGGCTGACTCACTCTATGGAAGTGGCGCAAGTTAGTAATGGTTTACTTAAATTTCTTATAAAACAATACCAAGCAAGCCCCATAGCCCATGCCTTACCAGATACTCATCTCTTGGCAGCCATTTGCCTTGCTCATGACCTTGGCCACCCACCTTTTGGACATGGTGGGGAGGTGGCATTAAACCTATGTATGCGTGAGCATGGAGGCTTTGAAGGTAATGGGCAAACAGTGCGTATTTTATCCTTTCTTGAGCAGTACACTGCTAAGTTCGGACTTAATCCCACGCGCAGATTGCTCTTGGGTGTATTAAAGTATCCTGCCCCATACAGCGAACTGGTTAATGAAAAAGCTTATACAAATGATGTTGGGCCTGAGCGTTGGCTATTTCAAACCATGGGGCAAAAACCACCAAAGTGTTATCATGATACTGAAACAGAAGTTATTGACTGGGTTTTAGATCCATTGGGTAGTGATCGTAAAGATTTTTGTGCTACCGCTAAGCCTAAAAACAATAAAGGTGAGCAACACAAAAAAACTAAATATATGTCACTTGATGCTTCTATTATGAATATTGCCGATGATGTTTCTTATTCTTTACATGACCTTGAAGATGCAACTTCTATTGGTATGTTAACACGTGATATGTGGGATGACTTCATTATGGGCAAGGAAGATGTTTTTAAGAATTGTGAGCTCACGTCCCATGAGGTGGCCGCCGATCTTTTTGGTACTGAAAGTTATAAACGTAAAAGTCGCATTGGGGCTTTGGTTCATTACCTAATAACACATAGCCTCATTGAAGAAAGCGGAATTAAAGCCACTTGTCCGCTCATATCTTACACAGCAAAGCTTGCTCCTCATGCTGCCAAGTTACAAAAACTAATGGGTGACTTAGTGCTAAAGCATGTTATTTGGTCGCCCAATGTGCAAATGCAAGAGTTTAGAGGACGCAAGATGGTAGTTGAATTATTTGATGTATTTGCTACAGATCCGCAAAAGCTATTACCTCTTGATGTGCAAAAAATTTATGTCAATCAAGACAGTAAAAGTGCTTGTATGCGCGTGGTTTGTGACTTTATAGCTTGCATGACAGATGCCCAAGCAGCAAGGTTACATGAAAAATTATTTTATGCCGGCAAGGGGTCTGTTTTTGATAAATTTTAATTAGTTATATTTCAAAACCAAATTCTATAACAAATTGCCCTTGAGGTAATGTAAAAGGAATAACTATAATGGGAGCCTTGGTGTCATAGGGTATTACTTGCCCAATACCTTGAATCATTTTAGGAGTTGAGCCATCAAATATTACCCCAGCTGCGGCCATACGTCTTCTGGCATCACCAGAAACAATGTTAACTATTTCACCAACAACTTCTTTTAGACTTTGCTCATCATCTACATCTTCACCAAACATTGTTTTAGCAATGCATGCTGCCCCTGCACCACTAAAACTCATGCCAATATTACCTTTATTACTTGAACTTGTACAATTTGCGCAAATATAAGCGGTATAATCACCAAGAGCCAAAGTATCTTTTTTAATATATGGCTTGCCTGCCTGAGCTTCACATTGAGCCATGACTTGAAGTACATGGGCAGTTGATTGAATAAAGATGGTGTTTAAAGCATTTGTATCCATAGTGGCCTCTCAAGCAAATTATTGAAAATGTATTTTATACTTTTTTTAATTATCTTATATTGATATACTACATGCTTAGTGATTTTGTGTTTGCGTATGTATTTACTAACTCAAATACTAATTCATTACCACAAAAATTTCCTTTTAAAATATTATCCTTGAATACTGGTATGTTTTGTTCAAAATCTTGTAATAAACTAGGGTGGAGTTTAAGCATTTGAGCTTGCATGCCATAAGCTAAGTGCTCAATATAGTGTGCGTTAAGTCTTTGCTCAACCATTGCCATAATAGGTAGGGTTAGAATTGGCTTGCCAAAATATAAGGCTTCGGTCATTAGAGTGTGCCCTCCACCCAAGATAACATAGGCACAGCTAGCCAATAAGTCTAAAAAAGTTTGCTCAGATTTTTGCATGAAAACAACATTACCATCACTGCCCTCAGTACGATCATAACCAAAAACATAACATGTGCGCTTAGTGGCAAGTTTTAAAAAATCCACTAGGCCTTTATGTGTGGAGTTGCTTTGATAAACTAAAACATGCTCGCCTGCACTGGCACTTCGTTCAATTACCACATCACGTAATATGGGCGGAACAATGCGCGCGTGATATTCCTGTTTAATGGGTGGAGCATAAAAAGATACAATAAGATTTTGTTCTGTTGGGCTAAAAAGATATCGCGGTGTTAATCCCTGTAAATAATAATCAAAAAGCATGTTGCTTGGTAAATTATGTTCACAACAAGTTAAAACATGTTGATGGTCAAGAGTAAGGCAAGGTAAACCAACACGTTTGGCAGCTTGTGGGACAAAATACTCTAAGTCCGTCATGCAAACATCTGGCTTAAAATCTTCTATTATCTTTATAACATCTTGAATTATTTTTTGGCGATTAATTAAAATGGGTATGGCTTTTGCTACTGTTGCTAAGATATCAACTTTATAGTTTTTAAAAACTGTTCCCAAGTTGGGTATAGGTTGTACCGCAAACTCTTGCCCAAAAATATTTAAAGCATCATCATTTGCTACAAAAAGAAATTCATGCTCATGTAGCTTACGCGCAAGGGTAAGGCCACGCATGGCGTGCCCATGTCCTGTGCCATGTATGCCATATAAAATTCGAGCCATAATTATCCTTTATGTAAACTTGTAGTACAAAAATATCGCATGATGGGAAATCATAACAAAGGGCAAGTATAAGGTCAATGTAATGACATTAATATAAATATATCAAACAAATAGTAAGTATTGCCTTTTTAAGGTTAAAAGCATAAAATAGACATTGCATAATAATTATTGCTTTTAAATCTTAATTTGGGGCTAAGTCATGGATGTAAAAGAAGTACGTACCCATTTGGGGCGGATAAAAACCTATTATTTACGTAAAGAAACAGAACGTGCCCTTGCGTCAATTGTCACGGGTATTAAGGGCATGGGCAATAAACCATTTCCGGCAGATTTGCGCTCCATGGTACGTGAGGCTGTGCAGATGCTTGGTCGTGATGAAGATGTTTTAAAAGTGCTTGGTAAACCCGTAACCTATACTCCTGGTAAGGAGCAAGATGTCTTAACTGCCTTTTCTAAGGTATATCAAACCTTGCGCGGTGAAGCCGAGACAGAAAGCCATGATAAAGCTTTGCAAAGAAAGTTAGCCATTGACCATGCTTTAAGCCAAGGCATGAAATTACTTGAAAAAAACTCTTTTTCAGAAGCTGACGAATGTTTCAATAAGGCTGTAACGCATTATAAAGACGAACATTTTTTATTTGCCATTATTGGTAAAGCTCTTTTAGAGGCCAACCAAGTGCGCCGCGCTATGCCCTATCTGACCCGTGCGGCTAAGGTTAACCCTAGCAATGAAAATGTTAAAGAAATGCTAGCAAAATGCACACAGTTGCGTGCAAATTTATAGAATTAACAATTTTAATTATATAAAACAATATATTAAATGCACAAAGCCTTGCGCGCTTTGTGCATTTGTTTTTGTGTATCATAGTGGAAATATAAAATTTTGATTTTCTATTGTAAAACACTTGCTTTTTTCTGGAAAACTTCTAGACTTTAACAAATATCTATTTTTTCAAGGGGAAGCAATATATGTTTTCTGTAAGATATATACATGCAGCAGATTTGCATCTGGATGCATCCTTTCGTGGCCTTGAGCGTTCAGATCAAACAAAATTTCTAGCCGAACAACTTCGTGCAGCCACTTTTACAGCTTTAGATCGTTTGGTTAGCTTGTGTGAAAAAGAAAAACCAGACTTTTTAGTTTTAGCTGGTGACATATATAATGAAGAAGATCAAAGCTTAAAGGCTCAACTTCATGTACGTGATGCATGCAAGTATTTAAATAGTATAGGCATAAAAGTATTTATTGTTCATGGTAATCATGATCCACTTTCTTCGCGCCTACAAATGCTTGTTTGGCCTGAAGATACTGTTATTTTTGACGATAACAATCAAAGCCACGTAGTTAAGCGCCAAGATGATAATATTGCTGTGGTGCATGGCATAAGTCATGCCAGCTCACGTGAATCACGTAATTTATCCAAGTCTTTTTCACGTTTAACCGCTGATGATTATACAAATATTTTTCAGCTTGGTGTGTTGCACTGCACTTTAGAAAATGTGGCTAAGGCTGATCGCTATGCCCCATGTAGCCTTGATGACTTAAAATCCATTGGCCTAGATGCTTGGGCTCTTGGGCATGTGCATGAGGGTAGGGTGATATGTGAACATCCCTTTATAGCCTATCCTGGCAATACTCAAGGCTTACATATTAACGAGGTGGGAGCTAAGGGTTGTTTGTTGGTATCTGCTAAGCCTCATGACAGTGGTGCCACTGGGCAATTTGAAATAGAGAGTAAGTTCCATGCCTTATCTCCTGTGGTTTGGAATAGTGTTGAAGTTGAATTGAATGATGTTGAGCATATAGACGAGGTGGAGCAGCGCATCTTATTAGCCTTAGAACAAGCAAAAGCTCAGGTAGATTCATCTTGTACCACTATGATTATGCGTGCAAGGTTAGTTGGTCGTCTTGAACTTGATGCCGCTTTACGTAAGCAGCATATACTTTCTGATTTATTAGAGCGTATACGAGGTCAATTACCTGAAAGGCCCTTGGTTTGGCTAAAAGATATTGTGGTTTGCACTACTGGTTTAATGTCTCTAGAGATACTTAGTAAGCGTGACGATTTGCTTGGTGAAACTTTACGCCTAGCCCAAGATATAGATACTAATGATGAAACATTACAAAATTTTATGCAAACAAGTTTGGCCCCGCTTTTTACACATCATAAGGCCAAACATATTTTACAAATACCCAAGGAAGACGAGGCTCACGCGCTTTTAGAAGAAGCTCAACGCCTATGTGCCGATATGATGGAGGGCAGCTGATGTATATTTCATCATTTCATATTGATGGATTTGGCATATTATCGCAGGTAGGAGTTGAGCAACTACCTGAAGGTTTATCGGTATTTTTGGGTAAGAATGAGGCTGGTAAATCTACTTGTTTAGACTTTTTTCGCACTATGCTAACGGGCTATCCTGCTGCAAGGAGCAAGAAGAATAATGAGCGTAGCTATGTACCATTAGGCATGGCTGGCCCAGCGGGTGGTTTTTTAGGTTTAGAAACTTCAAAGCATGGTTTGGTTCGTATTACGCGTAGACCACAAAAGGGTAGGGATGAAATAGTATTAACTGATGCTCAGGGACAAATACTTGATCCCACATTATTAGATGGAATATTATCAGGTATCACGCGCGAAGTTTATCGTAATGTTTTTGGTTTCAGCCTTAATGAGCTACAGGCCTTTGACTCCTTGGATTCAGAAGGTGTGCGCCATGCTCTTTATGGGGCAAGTTTTGGCATGGGGCTTCGTCCGCCTGGCAAGGTACTTGAAGAATTAGAAAGTGTTATGGAAAAGCAATTTAAGAGTAAGGGAACAAATCCTACCTTAAATATTGCCTTGCGTAACTTAGAGTTAATTCAAAAACAAATTCATGATGCTCAAAGCACTTGTGCACGTTTTGATACTCTTACCTTGGAAAAAGAAAAGCTTGAGACAATTATTTTAGATATCCGTGCCCAAAAGGCTTCTATGGAATCTCAACGTCATATTGCTGAAAGGCAATTAGGTGTGTGGAGGCAATGGGATGAATGGCGTTCTGTTGAAGCACGCCTTACTCGTATGGAAGACATACCTGACTCATTTCCTGAAGATGGTCCATCACGTTTAAAACGTGCTCAAGAACTTGCTCAAGAAGCTAATAGGCGTGTTAATACACAGCAAGAGCGCTGTGATAAGTTGGAACAATCCATAGCCGCTTTAGAAATTAATAATGATTTATTAGAACATTTTACTTTATTGCAAAGTTTAAGTGAGCGTAAAACATCCTTCCGCCAAGCCCAAAGTGCTCTGCCTCCGCAAAATGCTGCCCTCGGGCGTAGTGAGGCTGCTCTTGAACAATATTTGGCAGATCTTGGGCCAGATTGGACGTGTGAGCGTATACGTAAAACTGATCGCTCTCTTTTTGCACGTGGTGAAATGGAAAAACAAGCCACAGATTTACAGACAGCTGAGCAAACTCATCTGGCGGCCATGCATGCCTTAGAAAAAGCAAATAATTCTGTGGAGCATGCCAATTATGAGTATACTCTAGCAAAAAATAACTTAGAGCATCTTCCATATCCAGCTTCAAGCCTTGATGATATGGAGAGGGAAAATGTGCGTCGTAGTATGGCGCAAATAGAAAATAGCCAAAATACCCTTGCTGAAAAACAAAATGCATTGCAAGCTGCACTACATAGCTTTCAACGCACCTTAAGCCCGTTGCAAATTCGTACTCCTGCCAGTGAAGATCACAGCGCAAATATCACTAAATTAAACCACCTTTTGGAGCAACAAAATCAAGCTTTAGCTCTTGCAGAGGCCTCAGAAAAGGCACATCAGGTAACTAGAGATGCCGAACAGGCTGTGGAGCAAGCTACTGATGCAGAAGAAATGGCAAGAGCACGTCTTGAGCGTGCGCGTACTCAGAGCCGTGAAAATTCCACTAATTCAAAAACGGATCTTGATGCACGAGCTAAGGCTATACGTAGATTACGTACTTTATATAACAATTTTTGTACTGAAAAAGAGCGCCTTGAGGAGCTAACAGAGCGTGTGAACACAAGCATAGCTCCTGCTCCGGTAAAAAGTGTAGCACTTATGGTCATTGGCCTTGTGGTATTATGCCTAGGTCTTGCTGGTATACTTATTCCAATGTTCTTGAACATAACTGAAATTCAGCTAACACCACGCTTGATAATTCCTCTAAGCCAGTGGTCCTCATATTTTGTTGTGCTAACCGGTGCGGCATTTTTAGCAGGTGGTTTACCACGTTCTGGGCCAGAGACGAAACGCTTTGAGTTGGAGCAAAAAGAGCTTGAGGCGCGAGCTAATTCTATGCGCTTGCGTCTTGTTGATATGGAAGGACATATTCAAGAACAGTGTGTTGTAGCCCAAGTGCAAGCCGCAGATAATGTCACTCTTGATGCTGTGGAATTATTATTAGAGCGTGAGCGTGAACAATATGCAGCTAATGAGCGTCTTAGTGTGGAAATTAGTGGTCTTGATGCAGAATATAGTGCTATGCATGAAAAGTTAAAACTTAAGCGCGACATGCTAAATAAAGCTCAGAGTGAGGAACAACAAGCTAGACATCGTTGGCATGATCACTTGCGCGCGCATAATGTGGAAGCTATACCTGCCCCAGAAGCCGCCACAACATTTTTTGCAAGGGTTGAGGCTGCTATTTTGGCTTATTCTAGTTTGCAAAATTTACAGGTGGAAGTTACCAATTTAGAACAACAAATTTCTGATAATTCAAATTACTTAGCTCAAGTTAATCCCATAGCTAGCTTTTTAGCTAAGCATATGAAGCCCATTGAGGATGAAGCAGAACAAGAGGGAGAGCTTAGCGAAGAGGCAAATATGCCGGAAATTCAACTAGAAGTTGCCCCGCCAAGCTTACAAGATATTTTGCTAGCAAGTGCACGAGTGCTTGAAACTTGCCGTGAGGCAGATGAAATGCAGTCTGAGCGACTTAAGGCTGAATCATTAGTGCACAATGCGGCCTATAACCGTGATCAAGCAAGTAAGACACAGTCTGAAGCTATGCAAAGCCTAAATGAAAGCGAATTAGTTCTTGCTACTACACGCGCAGCTTGGGTGGAGCGATTAGAAGAATTAAGTATGGATACGCAAGTATCGCCTGCCATGCTTCGCACTGCTCTTGATAGTATGGAGCGTTGTTTGGCGGTTGAGCTTGAATTAGCAGGTATTAAAGAAGAAATTCAACGACTTGAAAATGAGTGCGCCGCCTTAGTTAATCCATTGAAAAATATTTTACAAACTGTGCATATGGATGTGCCAAATAGTAATGATAGCGGCATACCTTATCAAGAAGATTGGCTTAACTGTCTTGATACTCTATTGGCTGAAGTGCAAAATGCGCATGAAAATAGTAGGTTGAAGGAGCAATACAAGGCTCAGCTAAGCGCATTGGAAGAAGAATTGCATGAAGCAAGCACAGCTTTAAGTGATGCAAAAGCTACAGAGGATAACCTATTTCATCTTGCAAAAACTCAAAGTGTTGAAGAGTTTTTACGCCTTGCAGCTGTGCGTGCTGAGCGATATGAATTAACGCAGCGTAAGGCAGATCTTGAAGATGCCCTACGTTTTGCTGCTGGTCAAAGTGACTTTGAAGAATTTTTACAATCATTTGTGCAAACAGATCAAAATGAACGTGAGCTTTTTATAGCCAATATGCAAAATAATATTGATAAGCTAGTTCAAGACGATCAAGAGAAGTCCACCGACCTTGCAGCCATTAGTGCTGAGCTAAGTAGCTTAACCAATACAGATTCTCTTGCTATGTTACGTCAACAAGAGTCAGATTTAATAGAAAACATTAATCAATCAGCTAATAAATGGGCAAGCTATGCCCTTGCACGGCAATTACTATTGCAGGCAAAACAACGCTTTGAAAGTGAACGTCAGCCTCAAGTTATTCGCATGGCTTCTGAGATATTTGCTCAGATTACTGGTGGTCGTTGGCAAGGCATAACAGCTAAGCTTGATGAAAATTCTTTGCAAGTGTTTCCACCCCATGGTGCGCCAACTTCGCCATTGAATCTTAGCCGTGGTACTCAAGAGCAACTATATTTGGCCTTACGTTTAGCCTATATTCGCAATCATGCTGAGCATGCCAGTGCATTACCAGTGATTATGGATGATATTTTAGTAAACTTTGACCCTGAAAGAGCAAAGCATACCGCTAAATCATTGCTTAGTTTAAGCCAAGGTTCCAAGGCCCATCAAATATTATTCTTTACATGTCACCCACATGTTGCTGATATGTTGCAAGACATTAACCCAAGCACCCAGCTCTTCTTAGTTGAAGGAGGGCAAATAAGCAAAGCATAGTGATCAAAAAATTCACATTTCTACTGATATGTTCGGGTAATTTTATGCAAGTAAATTTTGAAACAAAAAAATATTAAATCGCTGCTTAAACTTCGAATGAACAAATTAAATGTATGGGGTTTAATCACGTGATTGTGCTTGCATGAATGGTTTCTATTACGATAAATATTTAAAAATAACATAGCATTAACTCTCAACAAGACTGTGCTCTTAAAGCCTTCCCCTTGCGGACTAATAAGGACAGTCGCAAAAGCGGCTGGGTTCTCCCTTGCTTGATCGCTTTTTGCGAAATGAAAGCATGAAAAAATGGTGGAATATGCAAAAAAGCAAAATCGTAACTGTATCCACAAGTATCAAGGATACGCAACAGGCTGTAATATTATAAAAAATAAAATATTCCTAGGCTTAATATAAATTACTAACAAAAGCGGAATGACGTGGGGGTTTAATAATTCTAAGCATTTTGGGCTTGACCTTAGAGCTTATGACATATATAGATTTTTTGGAAGTCAAACGGCGTAAGCACCGTCAACTCCGTCAGGTCCGAAAGGAAGCAGCGGCAGCGGGTTAGCTACGGGTGTTTGGCTTCTTTTTTTGTGCTCTATTTGCAGCATTTTAAATGGTGTTTTTTAGTGTTTTTGCTGAAATATAATTTATTTAAGCTTGTTATCTAGCTTTCAAATAGTTGCTTATTAGTTAAGCGCTTTAAAGCAAGTTAATCATCTAAGGGACTAGATTTAGTTCTAAAACCAGAATATGAACTGTTGGCAAAATAAAGTATGGAATGTAACTTTGTGGTAATTGTCTGACACGATTTACACTTGAAAAACTTGTTTTTTACTGCATAAAAAAAAGACTGCCTGAAAAATTTTTTTATAAATTATTTTTCAGGCAGTGCTTAAATATAAAAATAATAAATGTAGTTTAGCTAAGTTTGCTTAGCAAAGTATCCTTAATACTGTCGATACTACCTTCTCCATCTAGTTCAATATATTTTGTTACACCTTGTTGGGCTAAATCTTTGTAGAAATAGGCAGCAGCAAGTGTGCCGTCAACGGTATTGTAATAGATATCATGACGCTTATTGATGGCATCTTCATCTTGGTCGTCGGAACGAGCGGAAAGCTCACCATCACAAACACGGCATACATCACCACTGGGTTTAATGGCATCAATAAAAATATTATTGGGGTGGTTGTTGTTATTTTTACAGAGACGGCGTCCCATAATACGATTTTTTGCAACTTCGCGGGGGAGTAAAATTTCAATTACGAAGTCTAGTTGCATATTTTCGCTTTGCAAAGCGTCCCAAAGTTTTTGGGCTTGCACTGTATTACGAGGGAAACCATCAAGAAGCCAGCCATTTTGGCCTTTGCTTTTTAATGTCTCAAGCACCATGGGTATGGTAATATCGTCTGGAACTAGGTCGCCACGGTCAATATATGCTTTTGCCTTTTTACCAAGGTCGGTACCGCCGCCAATATGTTCACGAAAAATCGCACCAGACTCTATGTGGGCAAGGTTATACTTTTCTTTGACTAAGTCGCCTTGAGTTCCTTTACCACTGCCATTGGGCCCAAAAATAAGAATATTCACAAAAAACCTCCTAAAATTAAACTAAACCCGTGAAGTTAGGGCTATGTAGTGAGTCATAGCCATTTACTAATAAAATCCTCATATCGTGAAATATATCACTTGCTAGTTAAATTTATGCTTTTTTTGCTACTTTTGTCAATGTGTTTTGCTAAAATGCTAGACCTCTGGAATTACCAGCTTTATGTGCATTGGCCCAGCGTGCAATTTTAGCTCCCATATCATAGGCAAGGGAGCGTGCTGTCAAGCCTGCAGGGTCAGCAGGCATGCGCGCTTGAACTCCTACAAGATAATAATCTTGAGCTTGTTGCTTATCAATACTGCCACCTTGGCCCATGGACCAAAGTAAATTACCAGTAGCTACTTCGTATAATTCCATTTGGATGGATACTTGAGAGTCCCCAACAGTTCCACCATCAAGATAGTGGGTAATATATCCACCAATTAATACATTGGCACCACGTGCGCGAGCAAGGGCCAAAGCGTCTTCTACGCGATCAGGTACAATTCTATCATCATATTCTAGAGCTGCAAAAGATTCTTGTGCAAGCCATACTTGCCAAAGCTGTCTACTCATGGAGCGGCTAATACTTAAATGTTGGGCAATATTTTGGGTAACACGTAGAGGTACAAAAAGCCCACGCAAGGGCTCTGCTGGGGCTATATTGGGTTGCACGTAGACACGTATAGGACTTACAACTACTGCGGCATCATACGTTATATGATATGGTGTGGCCATTTCGCCGTGGCTACTGGTGGCCATGGTACCATCAACGCATGCCGTAAGACTAAGGGAAGATGCTAAAATAATAAATAGTATCAATGTATTATTTAATAGGTGTTTATTCATTGTATCCTCGTAGTTGGAGCATCTGTATTCTGTATGGCTTCTAGCAACTTTTCGTGGGAGCGCTGCAAATTATGGTAAAGTGTAACGCGCCTCTGTGCTGGAAGCCTACGAAACGATGTAACCTCCGTCAAATTAATGAGTTTTTGCATTTCTTTTTGTAGAGTTTGCAAATACTGTGCCTCTTCTTGTGACATATGCCCACGGCAAAGAGACATTTGCACTAACTTGACAAGGTCTTGGGCTGTGCTTCTAATATGCGCAGGATCAATAATTGCCGCATAGCGGCGGCGGTTACGTACTTCTTGCCAAAGCTGGCGTAGGGATGAAAAAAATTTTTTCATATGCACCAAGACCTAATAATAGCAAACTATTATGCTACTGCACCTATCAAGGCTAAAAATGATAAAATGCCTAAAGCATAGAGTGGGGCAACGCCTAGAATGGTTTGTGACCAAGAAAGACGCATGGCATAGCGACAACCAATTAAAATGCAAGCTAAGCTCCAAATAAAGCCCACAATAGTACCAAGAGCTGGAATTATGGCCAAGAGTAATGGGGCGGAGCTATAAGCAATCACTTGAAAAACAAGAGAAAAATTTGCATTGGCCTTAGCAATAAATTTGAACATAGTAAAATAAAATAATGAGCCAAAAAATATTTCAATGGTGGCCATAGCAGTGCCTATTAGTATGGCCAAAATAAAATCTGATTGTGGGGTTAATAAATTTAGTATTGATTGCAATTCAGCATCATTTGCAGCTGCTGGTTCAAGGCTTGTACTTAAAACTCCACCCCAAAAATATTCAATACTAATTTGTAATACGCGTACAATGAGATAAAATATAAGAACATGGGTTCGTGAGTTTTGCGGCATAAGGCCTGCAAAAAAACGTGATGGCGAAAATAAAACCCAAATTACTGTTTGATAAAATGCAGTAAAATAACCATGTTGGCTGGCATATTCCCAAGGATTAGCTATGGCAAAAGTGCTCTCATTGGCTTGTTCAGCATAGGCCGCTGCCGCTTTTTGACGATCCTCAAGGCTTATATCATCCTGCTCTATATTTTGCTGTGTTTGATTTTGTGCACTATAGGCAACTTGTGTTTGTTCGTTTTGGGGCCCTGAGTTTTGGTTTTGTTCAGCTTCGTTAGTATTTGCTTGTTCAGCAGTATTATTATTAGCTTGTGAGTAAATAGGTTCGTCAGAAGAGGGTATATGTGCTCCCCTTGGTACTACATTGTCAGAATATATAGCAGCATCACCTACAGCATCTTCACGTGTAATTCTAAAGCGATGCTGGCATTGAGGGCAAGTTGCCATAACCGAGCTTGCCGGTAGTTTATCTGCCGGAATAGTACGGGTAAATTCACACTGGGGACAAACAATTTTCATAAAGAAGATGCTCCGTTGCTATGTGCTGCATAGACAAAATTTTAATTTTTTGCCGTGCGTATATAATTGATATATGGACTAAAGCTTAACTTGGCAACTGAAAAATATACGAAATGTTATCATGCATAGCTAAATTTTCAAAAAAATCATGTTCAAGCCTTGGGTACGCTTGACTTAATTTATGTTCAATATTGCCAGAAGCACTAAAGGTGGCAAGCCTTTGACGCAATTCTTCTCTACTTTTATATACATGACTGTAGTGTAAAATGGGAATGTGCGTGGCAAGATATAAATTAGCTGTAAGTCCGGCCACTTTTTCATGTATGCTACCAGTAAAGTGTACACCATGCTCAAGTGGAAAAAGGCGAAGCTGTAAATCAGGCCAAAGTCCAAAGCCCATGCGTATGTGTTGTTCATCTCCCTCAAAGGTTAGGCGTGGAAAATAAACACCAATATTTTCATTGGTTACTAAATTTGCAAGCTGTTCCCAAGACTTTGCTGTAAGACGTTCGTCTGCATCTAAATAAAACAACCAGTCACCGCTACAATATTTAAGCATGGCATTACGTTGGGCTGAGAAGTCATTATTTAATGCGCGTGAAAAATGCTTTACCTTAGCATTACAGGGCCAATTATTTTGTGGTATGGGGCCATCCCATATAATAATAAGTTCATGAATCCATTTTGGAATTTGGGCAAAAAAACTTTCTAAATGGGCCTCACTTGGGTGCATAATAGCTCCCACAGAAAGCTTTAATTGTTGTGCCTTGGGTTTTGCAATACGCTTAAGCTTAGTTCCCAAAAAAAGTTTGCGCCAAGTTATTAACGCTTTAGTTCGCTCATGTTTTTCCTTAACCCAGTGTATCATTGCATTGTTAGGCTTTGGGCCTTCAACGCATAAGGGGTGAGTTAAGAGGAATAAAGCCCATGGTGAAGTGTCCGCTAGAATATGTACATTACTTGGCAGGGGGTCAAATTTATCTAAAAAAGCACGCGCTAGGTGCAAATCACTTTCAAGAATTAGGATTTGAATAGGGCTATTTTGAGGTAAAGCATGAGCTAGTTCTAGACATATTTTGTCACAGCCAAGCAATATATACCACTCATTACGCTGACCATATTCTAAAAGTCGTTTAATAGTTTTTTGGCTATCATTGTCTATGTTAAAGCTTATGGCGGTATGATTTGCATCTACCGCCCAAGCTAATACTTCTTGAGTATATTTATGCCAATGCGCATAAATGTTAGACATATTACTAAGTGATACCTTACTGCCAAATAAATATAAATTCCTGTACAACTTCCGGAGCTAAGCTCTTATGTACTGGGCAAGTATGCGCAGCATTTTCAAGTATGGTTTTGTCTTTTTCACTAAAATTATTAGCGGGCATAGTAAAGGTTACTTCTAAGCGGGCAATGCGTCTAGGATTTGCAGACATTTCTTTAACAATATTCATGGTAGCACCACTTATATCAAGGCTATGCTTTTCAGCAGCTAAACCCATAATGGTAAGGGCACAAGTGCCAAGTGCTGTGGCGGCAAGATCTGTGGGTGAAAATGAACGCCCTTGACCACCATTATCAATGGGGGCATCGGTTATGATGGTGGTGTCACTTTCCACATGCTTAGTAGCCACACGTAGATTTCCTAAATATTCAGATGTAATAGTTGCCATAATATCTCCTTTTATTTGTATAGTTAAGATAGCTTTTCTTGCTGCTTGCGCCAATCATGGGCAAGGTGAACAAAATTTTCTGCCCACCATGGGCAAGCAGGTGCATAAATATGCGTATATGAGGCAAAGGTGTTGCGTAAAGATAAACCATCGCGCTTATGGCCCATGCCTGTTCCTTTTTGTAACTCTAAACTTAGCAGTGTTTCAAGGTTAACATCGCTTTGTTCATCAGCGTTACAGCAAGAATAATGGAATTCATGCCCACGTAGTTCAAGGCCTTTTGAGTGAAAAGGGTTATTTGCTGCAACTTTTGCTTTTACATAGCCAAGCCCTTGGGGGCGTAGGTGAAATTCGGCTATAGCTGGAAAAACCCCGGACATAGCATAGCTTTTATTTTGGCGTGTAATTGCTGATGCTAAAACCATAAAACCACCGCACTCGGCATATATAGGCATATTATTCTCAGACCACTTACGTATAAACTTAAGATGTGCTGAAGAACTTAAATTCTCTAAAAATTCCTCAGGATATCCACCGCCAAGATATAGTCCGTGAATGTCGTTGGGCCATGGTTTTGTATCAAGCAATGATAAAGGCACAAGCTCTGCACCTGCACGACGCAAAGCCTCTAAATTTTCTTCATAATAAAACCAAAGTGCTGCATCTAAAACATACCCAATCCTTGCATTGAAAGGATTTTTTAACTTTTTTGGCCAAAAGGAAGCAGCCATTGGAAGTGCTGGAGCAGACTTAGCTATGGCTAAAATGCGCTGCATATTGCAATGGGTTGAGATATGTTGAGCTAAGGTTTCAATGGTTTTTTGAGCATGACTTTGCTTTGCATCATCAAGGCCCATATGTCTCTCAGGTAGTGGATTTTGTTCAAGGCGTGGCAAAGCACCAAGCACTGGAATGTCTGTATAGTGCTCAATGGCGTTTTGTGCAATGTCTCCATGGCGCATTGAACCCACTTGATTTAATATTACTCCAGCTATATTTAGGTCTTTTTCAAAGGTTGCAATACCAGAAAGTACAGCAGCAGCTGTGCGCGTCATCTTGGTAATATCAAGAGAAATAATAATTGGGGCATCAAATATACGTGCAATTTCTGAACTGGAGCAAGTGCCATTAATATCTTGACCGTCAAAAAGGCCACGATTACCTTCAATAATAGCTAGGTCAAAGTTATCTTGATTTATGCTGTGAGCAAACAAGGAGCGTAAGGTATTAAAGTCTAGGAAATAAGGGTCAAGGTTTGTGCATGGGGCTTTGGCTGCAAAGTGTAACCAACGAGCGTCAATATAGTCTGGCCCCTTTTTGTAGGGTTTAACTTTCAAACCTTCATTAGCAAAAGCTCTGCATAAACCAAGGCTAAGTAATGTTTTACCTGAGCCACCTGAAAGCCCAGAAATTAGTATGCGTGGGATATTCATAATTTTGGACCCTAGCAACACATCTTTATATGCTGTTATGAAGGCACACAGACTTCAAATGCCTTTTTGTGGTTGTCACAATAAAGTTCTGTTTTAAGTTATACCGTGCAAATAACCTTGTTATAACATTTTGTAATGGTCAGCTAAAAAGCTTCTGGGGAAACGTTTTTTGTTGTCCAAAAAAAGTTTCCCCAGAACAAGTCCAAAAAAATACAAAAAATGATTAAACTAATAATTAATCATCATGTAATTACTATAATTATGACTAGCATATATCAACATTTAATCCACAAGACGGTCTTGCCGCCTTGGGATTAAAACATTGTTCTATGCTATAACATATGGACTATGCTTTAGAAGCTAAAAGTAGCCAATTGTGTCTAGCTTTCGCCTTCAGCAGCAGATTGCTTACCAGCACCCTTAAGGCCGTACATGGTAGTAGAGCCAGAGGACCAGAATTCAAGCACTTCTTCATTAACAAGCTTGGTTAAAATCTTTTTTACGTCACGCGGACCTTTGCCTTCAAAAAGTGGCAAGAAGTCTTGGAAGTAGAATTTAGATTTGCTGCTAGCTTTGCTTTGTAGAAATTCAACAACTATGTCTTTTTCGCTACTCATTTAAATCTCCTAATTAGTTAGGCGGTGCCATAAGCACCGCCTAAAAGTAGTTCGTGAATCCTAGAATTTGAACTGGGTGGTTTGACGCCAAGTGTAATAAGCAGGATCACGGAAGTCATCAATAAGGTGGTGAGTAAAGGTAAGGCCAGTCTTCTTAAAGAAGCTTTCCCAGC
>CAYJLD010000008.1:0-44106 GCA_964371195.1 uncultured Desulfovibrionaceae bacterium
AAGCGATATTTGGAGCGAGTGTGCCTTTTTAGAAAAATGCGTGAAACGCGTTTTTCAGATGGGACCGACTGAGTAGAAGATTAGGCAATCCTTTGAGCTTTGTAGGAATTTAAAACTCCGCACAAATTATTGTGCGGAGTTTTTTTATAAAGATTAATTTTTCGATGCTAAAAATCGCCGTAAATTCGCATTTTATGCTCATCTCTTAGCAATTCTATTTTTATATCAAAGTCATGATATATTAAAGCTTTAATCATGTTTTTAATAGCGACTAATTATTCCCAGGTTTGCCCCAACGAGGGAAGGACGCATTGCCAGAGCCTGTATTTACTTTTTTGGCCGCTCCACCATTGCGAGTAGTTAGGTATATACCACGAGACCCACCACGACTTGAGGTAAAGGCAATGGAATAGCTATCGGCACAAAATGATGGTTGTTCATCACTGCCAGGGCCAAAAGTAATTTGACGCTCTGCACCAGTTACTAAATCTTGAACAAAGATGCGATGACCAAAGTCTGTCATACGGCTATATACTACTACTGTTCCATCGGGGGACAGGTTAGCTTCCGTATTATAATTACCATTTCTGCTTACACGAGTAACTGCTCCACTAGTGAGATCTTTTATAAATACTTGTGGTCCACCGAGGCGGCTTGAAGTAAAGGTCATCTTGGTTCCATTGGCATTGAAGCTTGGGGAAACGTTAATGGAGTTATTTTGTTCCAATGCTCTTTCGCGTTGGAAGGAGTGGTTTAGTAAGAAGATATCGGGGTTCTTACCATTGGAAAGGCTAACAGCCACTTGGTTATTGGGCATAAAGGTTGGCCCGATTACAATATTGCCAGGAAAGCGTATGCGTTGCACCTTGTTGGAATTTCTATCCCAAACTCCTAGAGCATGCGAGCGTGAGTCAATGTGTGTAAAGACGATGAAGCGTCCATCAGGAGACCAAGATGGTGAGAGTGATTCGCCTTTCATCTTAGTAAGTTGGCGTAAGTCGCGTCCTGTGGGGCGTACTAGCCATACGTCGGATTGCAATTTACCAGCTTTTTTAACAAAAGCTAGGGTTGAGCGGAAAAAGTCTCCACTACCTATGAGCACTTCTAAAAGATCAGCACAAAAGCGGTCTGCCACTTGAGTAAGCTCATTTGAGCTAATATTCGGGTATTCTTTACCGAAAATGCGTGTGCCAGTATTGGTTTCAAAAGCACGAATTTGTACTGTATCACTGCTAGGCCAAAAGGATGTAACTACAATATCTGAACCAGCTAATTGAAAGCGCTTGAAGTCAAGAGCAGGAGGTTCATAGCCAGCTAATAATGTTCCTCCAAGAACAGCATTTTGAGCAGTAAGGTTCATGAAGGGTAGGCTTTGTAGATTTTGTTGTACAATGTTTTGTAAATCATTAGCCATACCTTGGGCTGCACTATTGGGGCCATCCATAGGGCTTGCTAGGGCAAGGTTAATAACATTTTGTCCTGGACCGTAGATGTCAATTTGTACAACGGCCTTTGCTTCATTGGTTTGCAGTAGCATAAAAATGCATACTGCTAGCAAATATGTTATGAATTTTTTAAGCATAATTTTCTCCATACTTATTATATTAAGCTTTTATAATAAAGGTTAAAAATAGTTCCCTTGCCTTTTGATCCGGAGGTGGATTTACCTTACCTGTCTTTTCAGTAGCTTTAATTAGTGCACTATCAAGGTCGTCATGTCCACTTGGCTGTACAAGTTTAATATCTTTAATATTTCCACTGGAATCTACTTGAATAGTAAGTGATGCACTTAGTTCCTTAGCTGGGAGGTCAGGTGGAAATTGTACGTGGGGGCCAATTTTGCGCATAACCATTTTAACGTAAAAGTCGTCTTCATCAAGTACAGCACCACCACGATTATCATGTATGGTTGGCTTAGTGGTTCTAGTTGCAACCTTGGCAGTATTTGATGAAGTGGATATGCCTGAAGGCTTATCTTCTGGGGGACTAAGCTTGCTAGTAGTTTGAGCTGGCTTACTAGTAGTTTGAGATGGCTTACTTTGACTTGTAGCAGCTTTATTATCTAAAGAAACTTGCTTAACTTGTTTGGGAGGATTGGTAGAAGCATGCTTTACTGGTGGGCCATCAGGTGGGGGTAGAGCATTTGCTCCATCTACTTTACCAACCCAAAAAGATAAAAATACATCCATAGGTAGCCCATAAGGCGGCTTTGCAAATTGTCCAATGCTACGCACTGCATCACAAGCGGCCTTTTCAGCGGCGGTAATTTCGGTAACTGCGGTATCTGTTAGGGGTGAGCATTCTTCAAGCTTTCCATCACCGTCAATCATGGCAAGGATACGTATGGTGCGTTCATTACCATCTAGAGGCGGACGCCAATTTTTTACCACAGCATCAAGTACACTATTAGAGTAGCCGCCAGATTGATCTGAACTGGCTACAACAGCAGCTTTGGCTTGTGTAATATTTAATAAAAATACACAGGCTAAAACTAAAGAAAAATATTTAATTTTTTGCATATACGCTCCTTAATATTTTATAAATTCATCATTGCTAAATTAAAAACTAGTAGTAAATCATGATACTCTGGCCCAGGTGGAGCAGGAAACATATTAGACGTACCTGTGCGGATAACTGCATTCACCGTAGATGCATCATATTGAGCATTACCAGAACTTTGTTCTAACTGAGCTAACAAAACATTACCAGCAGCGTCAACCCTTACGCGTACAGAACAAACCCAATTATTACGTGTAGCTGTTTCAAAATCCCAATTAGGGCGTACAGCAAGCATAACTTGCCCTAAATAAACATCTCCAAGGCCACCGCCTCCAACACCTTCACCTTCACCACCGCCACCACCACCGTGCCCACCGGCATTGCGCTTAGCTTCTGCAAGTGCTTGCTTGATAGGGTCAACCTTTGGCTTAGTCGGCTTCTTAGCAGGTTTTTTTGTTGTAGTTTTTTTCTTTTCCTCTGCTTTTGGCTTTTCAGGTTCAGGCTTCGGCTTTGGCTTTTCAGGCTCAGGCTTCGGCTTTGGCTTTTCAGGCTCAGGCTTTGGCTTTGGCTTTTCAGGCTCAGGCTTTGGTTCTGGTTTTGGTTCTGGTTTTGGTTCTGGCTTTGGTTCTGGCTTTGCTTGTGGTTCAGGCACAGGAGCAGGCTCAGGTTTTTTGGGTTCTTCCTTAGGTTCAGCTATGGGGGCTGCTTCTGTTTCTGGTGCTATAGGTGGAACTTCCTTTTGTGGAGGCTCAGGTACAGATGGAGCAATTTGTTGGTTTGGTGCTCCTTGTGGTCCTAATATAGGTGAAGGAGCTCTATTACCACCAAGGTCACCTTCAACCAATGAAATGAGTACTGGTGTCTGATCAAGTTTCACAAGGGGCTGTGTAGGCCAAAAATATATGCCCAAAATTAAAGCACAGTGCAATGTGATGGAAAGAATGTAAGCAAGAAATTGCATGAGCTATCTATTTTCCTGTGGTTGGTGCATCGCCACGCGTTGCCACAACTCCTAATTTATCAATGCCAGCGGCTTTAATTTGTCCCATAATTTCCACAACTATACCATAGGGAACCTCTTTATCCGCTTGTAAGAAAAGACCTTTATTTTTAGCCTTCACATTACTTTGTAAAAGCCCCTCTAATTCTTCAAGTGTTACTTTATATTCGTCCAAAAAAATATTGCCATCCTTACGTACGGTTAATAAAAGGTGGTCTACTTCTGTGGGTAATACTTCCACTTGCTTAGTTTGGGGCAAGTCAACCTCAAGGCCTTCACTCATCATAGGTGCGGCCACCATAAAAATAATAAGTAATACTAACATAACATCCACAAATGGGGTTACGTTAATATCGGCTACAAAGCCGTTTTTCTTTCCTAAATTTGCACCCATATTAACTTTCCATATATTGGGTTGGGCGTTGAGCTGGACGTTGGGCATTTAATTCGCGTTGCACTCGATTTAAGAAAATGCCTGCAAAGTTTGCAAGTTTAGTATCAACCACCTCAAGTTTGCCCAAGAATATATTATAACCCACTGTTGCTGGTACGGCTACGGCAAGACCAATGGCTGTAGCTACAAGTGCTTCTGAAATACCTGGTGCAACGGTGGCAAGGGATGCTGATTTCAAAAGTCCAATGGAATGAAATGAATGCATAATACCCCAGACTGTACCAAAAAGTCCTATGAATGGTGCTGTATTAGCAGTGGTTGCTAGAATAGACAAGCCACCATGCAGACGACTTATTTCGGTAGTAACACCTTGAGTTAGAGCGCGATTGACGTTATCTACCACAATTTCGGTGCTATTACCAAGCTCTTTAGATTTATTAAATTCTAAAACACCCTGATGAGCTACAAAATATAGTGGTGATGAGGGGTCAGAACCTAGTGATTGTACTGCTTCTCGCAGGTCACGGGCTTGCTCAAAGCGAATTAGGCCGCTATTAGATTTCTTTTTTGCACTACCAAGTACAAACCACTTTTGAATCATCAAGGCCCAGCTCCCAATAGACATGAGCACAAGTAAACCTAAAACACATTTTGCTACTAAACTTGCCTGAGCAATCATAGAATAAAAACTAAATTCCACAAGGTTCTCCATATAAATAATTGTAAACATAAACAAATTTAATATAACATCATGTTTGGAACATATTGTAATATTATTTTGTTGTATGGCTATCTGCTATGCAGGCAGAATGCTATGCTTTTCGCTTTTTTTCAAGAAAATTTTGAGAAAATTTTGAGAAATTTTAATGAGGCAAAGCATGAAATTTTTTAAAGTTAATAAAAAAAATTGTAATAATGAATTCAAACTAAAATATATTCACATAAGCTATTGAATATATAACTTTATGCAAGGGTAAGGCTTTGGTTAAGCCTCGCCCTTACAGTTGATGCATTAAAACTCTAAATTACCAGGGGTACGTGGAAAGGATATAACATCACGAATATTACTTATGCCTGTAAGTAGCATAAGTAAGCGTTCAAAGCCAAGTCCAAATCCAGCATGGGGAACTGTACCAAAGCGGCGCAAGTCTAAGTACCACCAATAGTGGCTGAGATCTTGACCCATTTCTTGTATGCGTTTTTCAAGTATTTCTAATCTTTCCTCACGTTGTGATCCGCCAATGAGTTCACCAATACGAGGCACAAGAACATCCATAGCCGCCACTGTTTTATTATCATCATTTAAGCGCATATAAAAGGCTTTAATATCCTTTGGATAATTATAAACAATAACAGGAGATGAGAAATGTTCCTCGGCTAAATAGCGTTCATGTTCGGTTTGTAAATCTGTACCAAAATGTACAGGGAATTCAAATTTTTTGCCGCTTTTTTGTAATATTTCAACGGCTTCAGTATATGAAATGCGTGCAAAAGGCTTGGCAATAATTTGTTTTAAGCGTGTTACAAGTTCTGTGTCTACAAAGCGGTTAAAAAGATCTATGTCTGTTGAGCAATTTGTTAGAATTTTATCAATAACATAGCATGTTAAACCTTCACCTAGGTCCATATTGTCATTTAAGTCGGCAAAGGCCATTTCCGGCTCAATCATCCAAAATTCAGCTGCATGGCGAGGCGTATTGGAGTTTTCTGCCCTAAAGGTTGGGCCAAAAGTATAAACTCTCCCAAGTCCCAAGGCTAGGGCTTCAGCTTCCAATTGTCCTGACACAGTGAGGTTAGCTTCTTTAGCAAAAAAATCTTGCTCTAAATTTTTTTCCCCAAGGGGTAGGGTTGTTACTCTAAACATTTCCCCAGCACCTTCGCAATCTGAACCAGTTAGCACAGGCGTGTGTACATAGTAGAAGCCCTCATTACGAAAATAATCGTGTACGGCCATGGCGGCAGCTGAGCGAATTCTAAAAGCTGCTCCATATTTATTAGTGCGCGAGCGAAGGTGAGCTATGCTACGTAAGAATTCATCTGAGTGACGTTTCTTTTGTAGAGGGAAGCTTTCTTGGTCTGCCAGTCCATAAATAGTTATACTTTCAGCACGTATTTCAAAATTTTGCCCCTTACCAAGAGAGGCTACAAGCGCTCCTTCTATTTTTAAGGCTGCCCCTGTATTGGCATCGGCCATTTGCTCAAAGGCCTTGGTTCCTTCATCTACAATACATTGTATATTACCAAGGCATGAACCATCATTTAGCTCAAGAAAGCTAAAGCCCTTGGCGTCGCGTCTTGTGCGAACCCAGCCGCAAATGGTTATATTTTCTATGGCTTGTTTTGAGCTAAGAGCTGTAGCTATCAGTGTTCTTTTCATATTTTCTCCACAATAGATTAACTTTTTCCAGACATACGCATGCGTTGTTGCACTTCTTTTTCGCGTTGTATTTCTTTTTTCCGCTTATCTGCCTCTAATTGTTGCTTTTTACGTATGCGTTCCAAGCGTTCACTTTGCAGTCTTTCACGCTGTTCTCTTGCGTCATTAAGTAACTTTTCTTTTTGTTTGTCAAATATAATTGTGGCCCTTAGCGCAGCAATACCAAGTGAAACAACAGTAATAATGCCAAAGAGAATTTTTTGTATTTCCCATTGCTGCGATGCAAGGATTTGCTTAAGCCAGCCTAATCCAACACTATCACCAAAATAAACAATGGCAGGAATACCAAAAAAGCATAAACTTAATCCTACGGCTTCAATCCAGAAAAATGTTTTAGCAAGGGTTAGACCAAACAAGGTTGTATCGCGCACTGTACGCAATAATTTTAGTTTACGGTGAAGCTTGCGTAATAATTCTTCGATTTCTTCTGTATTTTTTTGGGCTTGGTTAAAATTTTCGGCCTCATTAAAGTTTGAAGCAAATGCCCAGTTAATAATACTTGCTGCATGGTTAAAGTCCGCGCTAAACTCCCGTAAAATTTTAGGGAATGGAAACCATGATGCTTCATCACGAATAACCTGTAAGTCATCTAAATAATGTTTATAACGAGCTTGCAATTCATCAATTTGACGTTTGATAAACTCATCAATTTCTTTTTGACAGGCTGGACGTAACTTTGCAAGCTCTAAAAAAGCAGCATAGTTTTGAGTTTCTGCAAGTTTTTCTATTTCTGTAATGGCGTTAGAAAGAATAATATAGCTGGGATGAGTTTCGGGAAACCAAGAGTTTACACGCTCTTTTAGGCGAGCAATGGATGTTTTTTCCTTGAGGGCTATTTTTTCTGCATTTTGCCATAATGGGTAGAGATGAGTAAGAATTAATAAATGACCACGTCCAAGCTCTGGATCAGTAAGGCAGCGATTAAAGTATGATGGGTCGTCATGAATGATTTTTGTAACTTGTGGCAAGGCTTGCTCTGCAAAGCCAAGCTTTATTTTACATACAATTTTGCGATATTCCACATCACGCCATTGGGGTACTACACGTAATATTTGATCATATTGAGCAATTGCATTGACATAGTTTCCTTTAACTTCTTCAATGCGGGCTTGTAAGTATTCATTCCAAGCTTGTAGTGGGGGTAAGGGTGTTAGGGCAGCAGCTTCTTTAAACGCTGCAAAAGCTCTATCATAGTCTTTTCTAAGAATATATAAGTATCCTTGCACTGTCCGCATTCTGGTGTCACGCGGAGCGCGAACAATGGCTGCTTGGATATCTTTATCAAGGGTAGATAAATCCTCACCTGTTGTTTTTTGTAACTTATCTAAATATTCCCATGCTGGACTATCATCACGAGAATAGATTGTTTCTTCACGTGGTTTACCAATATCGCGGCCTTTATTGACCCAAAAATATGTCATGGCTCGCATTTGAGATGCAAAATTTATCTCAAAAAGGTTATTTAACAGCTCAGAACTACTATTGTTTTTGCCAAGAATACTATGATAACCATCTAAACCTTGTTGAGCTAAGGTTTTTTCTATTATTTTATAGGAGTCATTAATTTCATCAAGGCTTTGTCCTATAGAAGTATTTTGGCCCATATTAGGGCTTATATGTCTAGTTGGGCACTGTAGAGGTGTATGTGTGTTGATACCGCAAAAAAAACAATTTTCATTGTCACCAGTCACAAATTGGCTTGGCATAAGTACAGATATGGAATGCACATCCATATCACCTTCATCAAGCATAACTGTGCACCAACTATCCATATTACTTTGTGTATCTGAAAAACCAATGTCTTGAATGGAAAAACCTTCGCCAAGCAAATAAGCTGTGCGATAGCTTAAATAAGGAAAATCGGGAGTTAGTTTATTCCATTGTAAGTTTATTTTTTTATAAAGATCTGTATTAAAGTTTAACCCTTTACGTTCAACAATGGCGCATACATAGGGCCAAAATTGCTCACGATCCACTCCTTTTATATTACTGCAATGCTGCAATTGCTGGCGTAGCCAAGCACGCAAAATAAGCAAATTATCAACCAAAACCATAATAAAATCATCTTGAACCAAGAATTTGAGCTTGTTTTCCTTTAAAATATCGGCAATGGCTTTTTGCATATGCGGCCAAGAGTGTTGATATTCTTTGTCTAAAGGGTTGCCAAGCGGGCGTAAAATAGCATACCATCCTTGCGAGGATGTGTAGGGTAGACGGGTATCTGCTTCAAGTATGGCCCATTTTTCATCGCTCATACCTTCTTTAGGCTTAGCTTGTAAAAAAGAAATACCTGGCACATTAGAGCTTTTTTCACGAGCCTTGGGGTGAACCCACAACTCAAGGCCACCAGTTAAAGCTACTTCTTGGTTTTTTAAGGAATCTTCAATTTCTAGCCCAATTTCGCGCTTAACTCCAAGCTGGAAACTTGCGCTCAAAAGTTGTATACTTGCAGTTATGGGATTAAATCGCGCTGAAACACAAAGGCGAGCCAAGGCTAAGAATACGTCTTGATTGAAGAAAAACCATAGAGACTGTTCATGATCTGATACCATGAACATGGCCCCATAGTTTTGTAGAGTTTGAGTTACAGCGGGATCTAATGTTCCTTGCCAAGAAATCCAAAGTGCGTAACCTTGCGCACTCATGCGAGTTTCTTTGGTTTTGGGTAGTTTATTTAGCAAGTCTGCAAATAGGGGCATTATTCACCTCATAGCAAAAGGAGCAAAAATGGATATTAATCAAGCAATTAAAGAGCTTAAACAGCGTGAAGGCTTTAGTGACCATGTGGGTATGATGCTCATACACAATGGTGTTGTGCGCTCTTGGTCACGTAAAGACCATGAAACTGTGACGGCGGTGCATGTGCAGCCTGATAGAGAAAAAATGCACAGCATTTGTCAAGAATTTGAACAACGCCCTGGAATTTTCGCTATTGTGGCGCATGCTGAAGAGGGTGAACTTAAGCCTGGTGATGACCTACTCTACCTCATTGTAGCTGGCGATATACGCGAAAATGTTAAGAGTGCCTTTTCAGATTTACTTGACCGCATCAAGTCTGAAGCTGTTGTAAAACAAGAGTTTTTAGCTTAATTAATCCTCATAAATTTTACTTTGCAAGGAATTAGAAAGGACTCTTTCTAGTTCCTTGTTTATTTATCGGTCAGTTCTGGTATACCCAATAGGGCAGTTGCAAAATCCTTGCCATTAAATGGGCGTAGATCTTCTAATTTTTCACCAAGCCCCACATAGGTTATGGGAATTTGATATTGCATAGCTACAGCAATGGCAACCCCACCCTTGGCTGTACCATCAAGTTTACTTAAAATAATTTCATCAATACCTGCAGACTCTTTAAATAATTTTGTTTGAGATAGTGCATTTTGTCCAGTGGTTGCGTCAATAACAAGTATACTACGATGCGGAGCACCGGCATGTTTTTTAGTTATAACATTACGAATTTTTGTCAGTTCTTCCATCAGATTGATTTTAGTTTGTAAGCGCCCGGCCGTGTCTATATAAATGACATCATACTGGCCTTGTAATGCTAAATCCATGGCTTCAAATGCAACAGCAGCAGGGTCTGCTCCGGCATGCTTACAATGAAAATCCGCACCTACGCGCAAAGCCCACACCCCTAGCTGTTCTGTTGCTGCTGCTCTAAAGGTATCGGCAGCGGCAATAAGCACTTTTTTGCCTTGCATGCGGTCACGATGGGCTAACTTTGCAATGGTGGTAGTTTTCCCAACCCCATTGACTCCAATCATAATAATAACTTCTGGTGAGTTTACCGTAACTATGCGTTTAGGTATGTGGAATATATCCTCAAGCACATCTTGTAACACTTCCCGTAAGTCTTCGGGTTTTTCAACATTATGTTTTCTAGCACCATCTTTAAGTCTTTCAATAAGTTCCATACTTGGCTCAAAGCCCACGTCAGCCATAAGTAATAGCTCTTCCATTTCTTCCCAAAAAGCAGCATTCAAAGTATCATGAGATGCAAAAAGAGCATCTAATTGTTTAGTAAACTGTGCTCTTGTACGAGCAAGCCCATCACTTAATTTGAGCAAGAGTCTATTGCGCTCATCTTCCTCATCTTCAAGTTCAAGGGCAAGAGCCAAGCGATATTGTAGCTCGGAGCGGAATTCTTCTACATAGCGGTATTCCATGCGTTCAAGCCAGTCTTGAAAGTCTTGGATGAATTTATCTGACTCTTCTTGTGAAGCCTCTAAGGAGTGGAGTAGAAAATTAAGGCGTTGCCAAAGTAAGGGATTGCTTTCATCTATGCCGTCTAAAATAATTCCAAGCCAAGCTGATAGGCGTGGTTCAGAACTACGTAAAGCAAGAGAAAGAGCAGATTTTTGTTCTTGGTCAAAATCGGTATCACTGAGATATGTAGTGGTTTTTGGGCTTTCATCAGTGCCACCCAAGAACTTTTTTATGGCTGAAAAAAATCCCATAAAAACTCCTTAAAAACTATTATATATAAATTATAGCATTGCTAAGCTGGTCAGGCAATAGTTGTTTATTCTGCCTTGGTAGCAGCTTTTAATTGTCCACAGGCGGCATTAATATCTTGCCCCTTGCTTTTACGAATGATGGCTGTGATATTTCTATCCCATAAATATTTTTCAAAAGCTAGAATACGCTCCTTAGACGGAGCATCATAGGGTGCACCCTTAGCTGGGTTATAAACAATTAAATTAAGCTTACCTTTTACATGTGAGACAAGGCTTACTAATTCTTTAGCGTGTTCAATGCTGTCATTGACTCCACCAAGCAGTAGATATTCAAAGGTAACACGTTCTCTTGTTTTCAATGGATATGATTTAAGTGCTTTAATTAATTCGTTCAACGGCCAACGAGCCGCACGTGGCATGATGCGTTCACGTAAAGCTTGATTGGGAGCATGTAAAGAAATGGCAAGATATGCCAGTCCGGACTCACCAAGTTCGCGTAGTCCATTTTTTATACCACAGGTTGATACGGTAATGCGCCTTGGCGAAAAATTTAATCCATGATCATCATTTAAGCTTTTTAAGCAGCTTAACATGGTGTTAAAATTTAATAATGGTTCACCCATGCCCATAAAAACAAGGTTGCGTAAAATGGGATGGTCTGGACGAGTGTCACCAAGATAATGTCTAGCTACAAGCACTTGGCCTAAAATCTCGGCATGGGTCATATTACGTTCAAAACCCATAGTACCAGTGCTGCAAAAAGTGCAAGCCATGGCACAACCCACCTGAGAGGATAAGCATTGAGTTAGTCGCACTCGCCCATCGCGAGATGTGGAGGGTATAAGTACCGTTTCCACATGTGCACCATCAGCTAAACATAATAAAAATTTAACTGTGCCATCTTGGCTTTTTTCTGTGGCAACAATATTAGGCCAACTAATATGCGCACATTGCTTGAGTTTTTCACGTGTAGCCTTGGATACATTGGTCATGCTATCAAAGTCACGAGCCATTTTTTGCCAAAGCCATTGCCAAACCTGCACCGCGCGAAAACTTGGTTCATCAAGCTCGTCCATAAAGGTTTTGAGCTCTGGTAGGGTCATGTTTAAAATATCAATCATAAGCCAATGTAACTATAATTTTAAGAGCAAACAACTTTACTTGCTTTAGCCCACATTCTTTTGGGCGTAATTTTTAACAAAGGCTATAGCATCGTCAACATTTTCAACTTCGCCTGCTATTTGAGCTTGTAAGAGAGCATCACGTAATACCCCAACTAAAGGTCCAGGTGATAAATTAGTCTTGGCCATAATTTCATTGCCATTAAGTAAGGGTTCAAGCATTTGCTCTGGAGTTTCAGCGCGATTTAAGTATTTCATATTATGATTAAAGTATGTGTAACTACCATCGCGGGCCTTAATGTCGGCGCGGCACATTTCAATAAGACGTGGATATTCATCAAGAGCTTTAAATTTGCGTATACCACGGTCCGTAAGCATAAAGTGAAAGCGCATATGGTTTTGTACTAGGTGGCAAATCAGTTCTACATCTTCAGGTAGGAAGTGCAAACGACGCATTATTTCTCTTGTAACTTTTTCTGCTACCCTATGATGCTGATAAAAAGTCCAGATACCACTAAAGTATTCAGCAGTATATAGCTTTCCTACATCATGGAAAAACATGGCTAATGTACCAAGCCAATCATAGCGAAACTCATCTTCAGGATAACGCTTCATGCATTCGATGGTATGGTCAAGTACAGTTTCTTCATCGCCATTATCATTTTTTATTTGTTTGATGCAAGATAGGGCCGAAATTTCTGGAATGAGACCTTGTAAAATATGGGTTTCATGTAGTAGTTGTACAAAACGCCACATGGATTCAGCTTTTACTTTACGCCACTCGTCCATAATATCATGGGTTGATACATAGTCTAAGACCGCAGAGCTTGTTCTTACGATAGCAACCCTAGTATTGCTGGCTAAGGGTAGGTCGAAGTTTGCTGCAAGGCGCAAGGCTCTTATGGCTAAAAGATAGTTGTTTTGTAATGTTTCATGAGGAATACCCACTAAGCGTACATAGCCATGTTTTAGGTCATCAAAATCTTCATATACATCTTGCCCTTCCGGTGAGTTAAACAGGGTAAGGCGTTTAGTTATTCGTTCTTCCATGTCGACAGTTGCAACCATACGCGGCGTAATACGCATAACGGTTTTATCTGGATGGGTAGCATTTTTGTCGGTTAATTGGTAAAAGAGAAAAGTTATGCCATCCTTGGTTAATTTTGCCATGCATCTATCACCATGGCTGGCGCTGGTATGTGCAGATTCAACTACAGCGTCAGGCAAGAGTTTGCATAAAGCATTTGCATCTGGTTCGCATGCAATATCAATACTCATAACAGCACAACCAGGTTGAATTAATTTATATTGAAGGGGGGCATTGATGATGTGAGCATCATAGCCATTACGTAAAAAAATCTTACATAAATTTATTGCTTCTTTAAATGCATGTACCATGAATTGCTCCTTTAGTTTGTTCAGCTTTAACTCTTAATACATTGCCTTATCTATGATAAAAGTCAAGTAAAATAAAAGTTTGACAATATAATAGAAAGTTTTTAGCTTCTTATTCTTTGTTTATGTAATGGCTTTTTTTGAAGTTTTATTATGTCTTATATATTTTGTTAAGGAGTGATTATGCTTAAGCCAAGTATTGCCATTGTGGGTGGTGGTTTAGCCGGTTGTGAATGTGCTTTAACTTTAGCAAAATATGGCATTGCTACTGCTCTTTTTGAGCAAAAACCAACATATATGTCTGCTGCGCATAATTTGGAAGATTTAGCGGAGCTGGTTTGTTCTAATTCATTACGCTCCAATGAACTAAGCACAGGCATAGGTCTTTTAAAGCAAGAATTACGTGATCTTGGTAGTAAATTTATGTCCATAGCCGATGCTTGTGCTGTACCAGCTGGTAAGGCTCTTGCTGTAGATAGAGAAGGTTTTGCCAAGGCCATGACTAATGCAGTGCAAGAAAATGACTATATTACTGTGTGTAACCAACAAATTAGTTCTCTTGATGATGCTGCTCTTGTGGCATATGAATATGTTATAATTGCAGCTGGGCCCTTGGCTTCGGATAACTTGGCTCAATCTCTTGCAGAACGTATTGGCAACAAACAGCTTTATTTTTATGATGCCATAGCGCCTATTGTGCATGCAGATTCTTTGGATATGCAAATAATATTTAGAGGATCTCGCTATCAAGAACCAGAAGAAGCTGCCATACATGGTGAATATTTGAATTGTCCTTTTGAAAAGGATGAATATTTAAATTTTTATCAGGCTTTATTAAATGCTGAAAAAGTACAAACCAAGGACTTTGAAAAAGAAATACATTTTGAAGGCTGTATGCCTATTGAAGCCTTGGCTGAGCGTGGTGAGCGTACACTTACCTTTGGGCCAATGAAGCCTGTAGGATTTATAGACCCGCGTACCAATAGAAGACCTTATGCTATTGTACAGTTACGTACAGAAAACTTAAATCAAACCATGTATAACCTTGTGGGATGTCAAACAAAGTTAAACTATAAAGCACAAGAGCAAGTGTTTAGGTTAATCCCTGGGCTAGCCAATGCAGAATTTGTGCGTCTTGGAAGTATGCATAGAAATACCTATGTTAATGCTCCACAGGTTTTAGATGAACAGCTACGCTTAAAAGGTCAGGAAAAATTTTACTTGGCAGGACAAATATCCGGAGTGGAAGGTTATGTGGAGTCTGCAGCATGTGGACATTGGGTAGCCCTTTTACTTATGTCAAAGCTACAAGAAAAATCGCTTATAAATCCACCTGTGCAAAGTGCCTTAGGCGCTTTACTGAACTATTTACAAACCCCCGTTAAAAAATTTCAGCCATCAAATGCCCATTTTGGGCTCATGCCAGAATTAGCTGAAAGAGCAAAGAAAAAAGAGCGTAAGGCATTATATAGTGCTAGAGCTAGAGATAGTTTTGGTACATGGATTAAACAAAGCTTTTTGCAAAGCTAGAACTGAAAATTAAAATATGAAGAGTTATTAATTGTGCTTTGTGGTTACAATGGTAAAATTTGTGATTTGAAAATAAAAATATTAGAAAATACTTTGAATAATAGCACCAGCAAGTACATAACCATGGGCATCATATAGCGTAGCAACTTGTCCACAAGCGGTGGGACTTTGGGGTTTTGCAAATTCAATGCGCAAGCTATCCTCACAGAAAGTGCATTTTGCTAAAGCCTCTTGTTGCCTATAGCGAACGCGTACAAATATATCTTTTGGCCAATGTTCAATTGGTACTAGTAAATTAAGTTGGTTTACAATACAGCCATTAAGGGCCAGCTGACTTGCTGTGCCAAGTACCAGTGTGTTATTTGTTTGATTTTTGGAGCATACATATAGAGGTTGTGTGTAAGCAATATTTAAGCCGCGCCTTTGGCCTTCGGTATATTGCCAAAGACCTTTATGCTGCCCTAAAACTTGAAGTATTCCATCTTGCTCTAATACTATGGGACCAGGTGGTGAAAGCTTTATGGCGCGCTTTTTTGCTTCGTCTTCCAAGAAAGGACGATAGGCATCTCTTGGTACAAAGCATATTTCTTGACTTTCCTTACTTATGGGCACATTAAAGCCATGTTCTTGTAAATACTTAATAATAAAATTTTTTTCCTTGTTTTCCAGTGGAAAAATACATTTTTCGAGAGTTTTTCTGGGTACGAGGCTTAAAAAATAGCTTTGTTCTTTGCTTTTATCTGCCCCCTTAGATAGGGGGCTTATTGTTGGGCTTAAAGTGGGATTTATTTTTGCATAATGCCCAGTTGCCAAGAGATCAGCATTTAACTGTAAGGCTTCCTGCATAAGCAGGCCAAACTTAATGTATTTATTGCATATGGAGCAAGGGTTGGGGGTAAGGCCTTTGGCATATGTTTGGATAAAGGGCTCAATAACTAATCTATCAAATTGCTTACGTAAATCAACTACGTGTAAGGTAGTGTTGAGCTTTGTGCAAATATCTTGAAGGGCTGCAAGTGGTGCGGCATTTGGTAAAAATAGTCCGTGTAGGGCAATAGGCTCATGCCCTTGCTCTTTTAAATGAACAAGGGCAAATAAAGAATCTGCTCCGCCGCTTACAGCAACAGCAATGCGGGCCATTATAATATTTGGTTAAGGAATTGTTTTAATCTAGGCGCACGTGGAGAAGAGAAAATTTGATCAGGTGTGCCTTCTTCCACAATTTGCCCTTGATCCATGAAAATAATACGGTCTGCCACTGTACGCGCAAAACCCATTTCATGGGTAACACAAACCATGGTCATGCCTTCTTCGGCCAATGTAACCATAACGTCAAGTACCTCACCTACCATTTCTGGGTCGAGTGAAGATGTAGGCTCGTCAAAGAGCATGATATCCGGTTGCATGGCTAAAGCACGTGCTATTGCAACACGTTGTTGTTGTCCGCCAGAAAGCATGGATGGGAAAACATTGGCTTTTTCACTAATGCCCACTTTTTTAAGTAGAGTGAGTGCTTGTTCTTCAGCATCAGATTTGCTTATACCTTTAAGTTTTATGGGACCCATGGTTAGGTTTTGCAAAACTGTTTTATGAGGAAATAGGTTAAACTGCTGAAAAACCATACCCACATTTTGCCGAATTTTATTTATATCATGCTCACGTGAATTTATGTCTAGACCTTCTACTAAAATTAGGCCTTTATCAATTTCCTCAAGACGGTTAATGGAGCGCAAAAGTGTTGACTTGCCAGAACCAGATGGCCCAATAATAACAACGCGTTGTCCGGAATGTATATCAAGGCTTACATCTTGTAGAGCAGAAAGTTCGCCAAAATATTTCCAAACATTGCGTATGCTTATAATGGTAGTATCATTTTCGTTTGTCATAATAATTAAGCCTTGCTTCCATTATGCTAACACATTTTGATAGCAGTAAGGTAATGATTAAATATATAATAGCAATAATAGTGTATGTTTCAAAGTATAAATAGGTTTTAGCTGCAAAACTGCGTCCACGTTGCATAAGGTCAGGCATGGCCATAACAGATACAAGTGAAGTATCTTTTAACATGGCAATGCATTCATTGCCAACAGGTGGTAAGATAGTACGCCAAGCTTGCGGCAAAATGACTAGGAACATAGTTTGAAATCTATTAAAACCAAGAGAGCGCGCAGCTTCCATTTGCCCTTTGGGTATGGCTAAAATACCAGCTCTAAATACTTCGCCCATGTATGCACCATAACAAAAGCTAATGGCAATAACGGCTGAAACAATACCACTTACATTTAGAAATTTTGCAAGCGCGTAGTATATATAAAATATTTGCACAAGAAGAGGTATGCCGCGTATAACTTCAACATAGGTAGATGCAATGAGGTTTATAAAGCGATTGCGTGAAATGCGCCCAAGTCCTGTGACTAACCCAAGGGGTATGGCACAAGCTATGGAGAGTAAGGTTACTTGAAATGTTACGAGTAGTCCATCGGGTAAGAAAGCTATAATGTCTAGGTATGGTTCAGGCCATGTCATGCACAAAACAATAAGGGTAATAATAGCTCCACTAAGGGCAATGGACCAAGCATTAATCAAGCGCCATTCTTTTGGATCTGGTATGGATGCTCCATCGGTAACTAAAATTCTAATATTGCCAGCTTCTGCAGCTTGTTTTTGGGGATTATTTTCATGCATGTCTTATATACCCCTAGGATATGGTCCTTTATTAAAGTTATTTAGCTTAGATTATTTTTTTGATGGTAGCTTAAGCTAATTCTACTCTTAACTATGTAAAACGCTAGCCTCATACAAGGTACAAGGCTAGCATTTAAGTAATTTTGTGGGCTTTATTCAGCTCCCATCCATTTAATTTTTAGTTCTTTTTCAATGCCTTTTTCTTTTACCATCTTAATGCCCTTATTGAGCATTTTTACTATATCATCATTACCTTTTTTCACGGTAAATCCATATAGCTCAACTTCAGGAGTTTGAAGAACAACTTTGAATTTATTGGTAAAATCTTGCTTTTTGTTGGCATAGTATTTGGCTACAGGATCATCACACATAACAGCATCAATGCGACCATTGGCCATATCTTGCATGGCAAGACCTACATCTTCATACTCGCGAATGGTAGCGCCAGTATTGGATTTTTCCATAACAAAGATGCCAGTAGTACCGATTTGACCACCAACCTTCTTGCCCTTTAGGTCAGCAAGGCTTTTAACAGGTGAATCCTTAGGTACAATGAGAGCCTGATGAATTTCACAATAAGGGTCAGAGAACAAGAATTGTTTTTGACGTTCAGGTGTAATGGTAACAGAAGATGCTACGATGTCATAGTTTCCTGCTGCAACACCTGCAAAGATACCGTCCCAAGCAATATTTTTGATGTCAAATTTAACACCAAGTTCTTTGGCTATGGCGCGCAAATAGTCGCTAGAATAGCCCATTACTTGCTTTTTATCATCGAGGAATTCCATGGGAGGCCAAGTGCCGTCAGAAGCAACTGTATAGGTTTTTTCTGCAGCTTGAGCTACGCCAGACATAATACCAAGAGTTAAAATAGCAGCTAATAAATAACGAAACATTAAGAGTCCCCCTTAAAAAAGTTAGTGTAGATGTTAATTATGGCTGAAAAAAGACTTAATTGTCAAGCCGCTTATTATAAAATTCGTAATCCATACCCACTTCATAAGCACTTGCATTAAAAATATGTAAATATTGCTGTAACCAATATGGGTACTAGCATGGTCAAAATCATGCCAGAAAAAATACCCATGATGGCGTAACGCTCCCCAGCATATTTGGCAATGACTGGCATGCATGTATCCATGGCAGCAGCTCCACCGGAGGCCACAGGAGCAAATCCGCCTGCTATGCGTACAAGCAGTGGTGCAAATAGCAGAGTCATAAGTTCACGACTAATATTGGCAAGTAAAGCAACAGAACCAAGTTCTGCATCACCTAGACGGGTGATGATAACGCTTGATAGGCTATAATATCCAAGTCCTGCTCCAACTCCTAAACAGTCACGTAGTGATATGTCGTGGTTAAATAATGTTAGCAAGCCAAAGCTTATTATACTACCAAGGGCACTACCCAAAATTATACCAATGGGCAGCATAAAAATCTTAAATCCAAATTCACGTACAATTAAAAAGTTTCGTGTATCAAAGCCCATACACATACCAGCTAAAATGAGCATAAGATAAAGGGCATAGCCTAGGGTAGCATTGGCTAATTCTGGAGTGATAATATGAGCTTTACCGGCAAAAACTCCGCTTAAAAAAAAGAAAAGGATTAAAATGCCACCCTTCATGATTTTTTTGCCTTAAAAATTACGCTATATAAAAGCCAAGTAGCAAAGATGCTACCCCCAGCACATAGTATACCAAGCAGTACACCTTGTACGCCAAGTTCAGCTAGGCGAGCAGTTAAATCTTCATTGCCGCCAAGGCTTAAACCTATGAGAAAAAGAAGAGCATAGATCACTGCAGAGAGTGCGCGATTAGTAAAATTTATAGCCATAGGTTGCTTGCGTAAAGCGTAACCTACAGGAATGCCACTAACAATAAGACCAACTTCTACCCACATAACTATACCAAAGCCTTGCTATACATATGTATTAGCGTCTAATTTTAACCAACATGTAATGTTCATTTTCCCAAACAATATCCCCAATCTTGGTTAGGAGTGGTTTGTGTACTGGTGATGAACTAAGCACATAGTCGGCATTGCTTTCAATGGCCAAGTCAATGTAGGCTTCCCTTGAGGCGGCAATTCTTTTTTGTGTGTCATACCAAAAGCGTAAGCCTTGCATATCTTTAGCAAAATAATATATGCTTGGATCACGCCAATTATAAACCAAAGGACGTAACGCTTTATACCGAATAGCTCTATCTCCTTGATCGTGATAGATGAGGGCGTCTTTTTCGGTATATTTTTGAATGGCCTTAAGCATTTCAGTTCGCCTTAAATCTCTGGCATAGGCTTGCTCGTAGCGCTCTTTATCAAGTGAGTTCCAAAACCATAACGTACTAGTGCGTAGAACATCTTGTTGCCCACCCACATATAAGCCTAGTATAAATATACACCAAAAAATGCCCACAGCACGTTTTGCCCAAATATTTATAGATGGAGTAATGCGCCAAAGCATATTAAAGGCCATGAAGCCAAGAGTAATGGAAAAGAAAAATGTAAAGCGTAGGGTTCGAACAATATTTGATAATGAGCCATGCCCACCTGAGCCAGCAGTAAAATATTTATCCAATAAGAATAAGCTTAAGCATATGCCAACTCCAACAGTCCAAAGTGCAAACTGTAAGGTACGTGCACGCTCTTCTTCATTACCAAAGCGGCGCAACAAGAAATAACTCACAAGACCAGTACCAAGTAAGATTGGGCGTGGAAAATCAAAGAAAAATCTTTGCAAAGCTTGCCAATATTCGGTGTAACCAATGTTATAACGTATTAGCAGTATTTCTTTTAAAAGTGCAATATCATCGGGTGTTAAGCTAAGGCTTGGGCGCAAAAACTTCAAAGCAAAGGGCACCATGGAAATAAGAAAACAGCAACCGGAAAAAATAAGCCATAGAGCATGCTTTTTAAACGACACATCCTTAGGTTTGCATATGGCAAAGCCTAGCCAAAATCCCATGGCTGTGGGTAGTGTGCTTATGGCATGCACATATATCATAAGTCCAATACCAAACATGAAGGCGGGCCAATAGCGTGGTTTATGCATAATCTGTATGGCAGCTGCCACAAATAGTGCATAAAATGTGGAGAAATTACTGCGTGGCACATGATCAAGAAACCCATTGCCCCAAAAAGTTCCCCATTCAACCCAAAACACCTGACCCATAAGTATTGTGAAAGCAAAGGCTTGCCATCTTTGTTTAAGTAATACTATGCCTAATATATAAAAGGTTAGGTGATGCAGAAAAAACTGAATGCCAGTGAGTTTTAAGTAAGCTAAGCCGTAGTTACCATCGCTTGCAAGTAGGCTGACTAAGGGAGTAGTGACTGTTGCATGAATACTGTAATCATCAGCATTGTCATATACAGGGTCTTTGGCAAAAACTTCAGGATGAGCCATGGCAGCAGCCATGCTGGCATAATTACAGGCATCGGTGGTTAATTGAGTACCATTGATTGATGCACCAATACGCCCAAAGTGCACTACTATGGCAAGGGTAAGAAATATAATGCAAACAGCAATATCTATGTTTTTATTGGAAATATTCATAAAAGTAGTAAAAATATATTGCTCAATTTTGATTGTTTTTTTGTAATACAATCACTATTCGGTAATGATGAGACATGTACAATTAAGTGTTCAAACAAGCTCTATATAAGAAAATAGTGTCATGGTAAAGTATTTTTTAGTATATAAAACTACCTGTCACAACATTGATTTTTGGGGCTATATCAACTCAACTTACAAATTATGTCCTTGTGTAGTAAAATGGGCATTATGTATTGTTGTGGTATTTAATTTGTGCAGCTTGGAAAATACCTAGATTAACATCATAGATAAGACTCATTTTTTTATTGAGTTTTTCCGTGTAACATGGCAAAATATTCATAAGGTAAGAATTAATTTTAACATGATAGCAGAAAACCCATGGAGGTATTTATGACTATTGCTGCAACAGCTGAACAAATTGCTCCCTTAAGTGTTGGAACTAACGTACCTGAGGGCGCTTTAATTACTATGGATGGTCAAAAGACTAGCCTTAAGGAAGTATTAAATAATAAACCCGCAGTGGTAATTTTCTACCGTGGAGATTGGTGACGTTTTTGCCTCACGCAGTTAGCGGGAGCAAACTTAATCCTCTCCACTCTAAACGAGCGCGGTTATTCCGTGCTAGGTATTTGCCCTGACCTACCAGAAGGCCTACAAAAAACACATGCCAGCAGAAAACTTGAATTCCCATTATTTTCAGATAGCTCAGTTGACTTGGCTGAAAATTTTGGCATTGCATTTCATGTTGATGATGAAACTGTAGCTCTTTATCTTGAAAAGTACAAAATTGATCTTGAAAAAGCATCAGGCGAAACTCATCATAACTTGCCTGTGCCAGGTGTGTTTATTGTGGATGCAGCAGGAAGCATAAAATTTGCTTATACTAATGCAGACCATACTCAACGCCTTAGCAATGAAGAGCTATTGGCTCAAGCGACATAATAATTCTTGGCCTTGGTATGATTAGTACCAAGGCCAGTAAGTATTTTTTATAAAACAAATTTATCTAAAATAATCCCCTCCAAATATAGTGATGGAACACTTTGTGCATTGCCTCCTTTAGGAAACCCCTAGATAAGGAGAAAGTGTCATGTTTTTGACTCATGTGAATTATATAAAAGTTTTATGCATACTAGGTTTAACCTTAAGTTTAGCTATGCCAGCTCATGCTGTGCGTATTAAGGATATAGCCACATTTTCAGGTGTGCGCGATAACCAACTCATAGGCTATGGTCTTGTGGTTGGGCTTAGCGGTACTGGTGATAAAACCAATACAGTATTCACCACTTCCTCCATCGCCAATATGATGGATAAGATGGGCGTTGGGGTTGATCCTGCTCAGCTAAAAGTTAAAAACGTAGCCTCAGTAATGGTTACGGCGCGCATGCCCATTTCTGCAAAGCCAGGTACGCGTTTAGACGTAACCATTTCTTCTGTGGGTGATGCCACATCCTTACTTGGTGGTGTGCTTTTGCAAACTTCACTTAAAGGTGTTGATGGCAAAACCTATATGCTAGCACAAGGCTCTTTAACAGTAGGTGGTTTTTCTGCTGGTGGTGCTGCTGCTACTACTCAAAAAAATATTACCACTGTAGGTATAATTCCTGGTGGTGGTATTGTTGAGCGTGGTATACCCTTTGAGTTTAATGACCAAGAAAGTTTGACCCTTAGTATGCGTATTGCAGATTTTAGTACCAGTCAAAAAATTTCTGAACGCTTAAATGCTGCCATGGGTGGGCCATTTTCCAGAGCAACTGATGCATCCACTGTGGAAATAGCCATTCCTCCACAATATAAGAATAATATGGTTCCCCTAATGGCTTCACTTGAAAATATAGAAATTTCGCCAGATGCTCCAGCCAAGGTAGTGGTTGATGAAAAAACCGGTACTGTTGTGCTTGGGCGTAATGTGCGTATTTCTCAAACTGCTGTAGCGCATGGTAACTTGCAAATTACCGTACAAGAAACAGAGCAAGTTTCTCAGCCCGGACCATTTTCACAAGGTCAAACTGTGGTTACTCCTGAGACTGCCCTTAATGTACGTGAAGAAAATCGTCGTCTTATGACAGTAGAAGGTGCAACATTACAAGAATTAGTTGATGGCTTAAATGCCATTGGTGCAACCCCGCGTGACCTTATTTCCATCTTGCGCACTTTGCAAGTTTCTGGTGCGCTACATGCGGACTTGGAGGTAATCTAATATGTCAACTAATCCCATAGATATGTTACAAACCAAGGGGCAAATGCAAGCTCAAGATTTGCAGCTTAAGCAAAATCAAATTACAGCACTTAAAAAAAATATAAACCCTGCTGAAAAAGAAAAGAAATTGCGCGAAGCTTGTGAGGGATTTGAGTCCATATTTATTCAAAGAATGTGGCAACAAATGCGCGCTACTCTACCTCAAGAAAATCCCCTAGTGGGGCGTGAAGAAAAATTTTGGCAAAGTATGTATGACCAAGAGCTAGCAAAAGAAATGGCTTCTTCTGGTGGCATTGGTCTTGCGGATATGATGTATAATCAGCTTTCAAAAAACTTAGCTGCCGCTAGTAAAAGTACAGCTGATACCGTAAGCAAGACCAAGGGTTTTGAAATAAGTGCAACACCGCTTATGCCATTAGCCAATGCAAACATTGCTTCGACTGACTCTAAGCAATCTCCTGCAAATGGGACCGATGTGCGTACAGCTACCAGCCATGCCACCACAGCGCAGGTAGCAACAGCTCAGGTTAATGTGCCCCAAACTTTTAAAACTCAAACTGTTACCGGTCAAGCTGGTACAAGCCAAACCTTTTCTACTCAAGGAGTAAACCCCAAGCACAATATTGAACAAAGTGCTGAAAATACCAAGCAAGTAGCACAAGCTACGCAAGGTAAGGCCCATAGTATTTATGAAGGTGCAGCTCCACATATGGGAGCTAACCCCCATGACACTAAGGCCGCGGACTTTGTGGAGCAAAGTGCTAGCAATAGTTCCGGCAATAGTTCAATTGTAGAGCAATATTTAGCCAATTTACAAGCTAAGCAAGCTGGTAATACAGCTCAAAATTTACCTACAGGCCCAGAGTTAGCGCATCAAGCAAAGCTTGTGGCTACCAATATACCGCCAGCAAACGGAGTTTTACCTAACCCTAATGCACCTATAACTGGACATGCATTACAAATGCATAATGCTTTTGTGCAGCCTACTCAAGCAACAAATGTTGGGTCTAATGCATCCATCAGTGGCGCAGCTCTTTTGCAATCGCAAATAAGCGGTCAGCCCATGGCAAATAATGAACCACATATTATACGTACAACTTATACAACTAATATTCCTGCTAATGAGCGCTCAAAGCGTAAAAGCAATATGCAGTACCTAACCTCAGGTCAGCCCATGGTAAATAATGCAACCACAACAGCATATGCATATGGTTCAAAAAATGTGTCAAATAGTGCAGAGCAAGTAAGAGCAACCATAGCAAGTGCACAACAAGCTGCTGCCACAGCTGTTGCTGCACCCACAAGTCATACCACTGGGCCATTAATTAGCTCCCCAGCAGGTCCTATTGTAGCACCAGTGAGTAGTGAAACACCAAGCTCTACACCTGTAGCGCAAACAACAACTGTACAAAATACACAAGCTCCAGTGGTGAGCAACAGCATTTTACCAAAGAATATAAATGAAGGATAAATAATTACGGCATATATTTTGCATAAAACTATAAAAGAGTTATAAAATGAAATAAACAGGCAGATTTTACCTGTATAAATTGAGGATAAAGCTATGTACCAACGTATTTATGACACATTAAGACGCCAAGACCAAGGACTTAAACTATTAATTAGTCTACTTGATGAAGAATATGATTTCTTGCGTGAGCGTAAGACTGATGAGGTTGTGTCATTGGAATTTAGCGTACATGAGCTTATTCGCCAATTAGCTGTAGAAAAAGAACTTATCAAGCGCACCCTTGATGGTGGTAAGCTCATACATTATGTGGAATTATTACCAAGTGAGCAAGGTGAAGAGTTGCGTAGCATGTTTAAAAGCATTGATAGGGCAGAACAAAATGCATCGCGCAAAGCATCGCGTAATGCAGAGTTGTCTCTAGCTTTGCTTGATCAAAGCCAACGTCTTATGCAAGAATTACATAGTCAAATTGTGCCTAAGTCAGCTCCCACTTATGGTAGACGCGGCTATATGGGCACCAAGCAAAGGCCACAAGCTGCCCTTATTTCTGGGAGGCTCTAATGTCTATAGGTGGTCTATTTAATATAGGGCAATCAGCCCTAAATGCACAACAAAGCACTATTGCTACCACTGGTAATAATATTGCTAATGTGAATACTCCTGGTTATTCACGCCAATATGTGCAACTTGAGGATGCCTTTGCCCTTACCGGCAAGCCTGGCTCTCAGGGCATGGGCGTTGATGCAGTTCAGGTTTTACGCCGTTTTGATGAATTTATTGAAGTATCTTATTTAGATAAATCTACTCATTCCTCACGCTGGGAGCAACAATCCACCACCATGACCAGCGTGGAAAGTATTTTTAATGAAGCTAATCGAACAGGTATTAGCGACAGCATGACTGAGTTTTTTAAAGCTTGGCAAGATTTAGCCCTACGCCCTGACGACCCAGCCACAAGGCAAAATTTGATTTCCAATTCCGATAACTTGGCCTTGCTTATGCGTCAGTCCATGGAAGATTTAGACCAAATTAGTGATCAAATGGATTTATCCATTCAAGTGGATGTGGATAGAGCCAATGAATTGGTGGAAAGTATTGCTGATTTAAATAAGCAAATTTCGCAAAATACCATTGCTGGTATGAGTAATCCCAATGATCTTTTGGATAAGCGTGATGTGGCCATTCGTGAGCTTGCAACTATTATAGATATTGATGTGCAATATGAAGATGGCTTTAATACAACAGTACGTCTTTCCAATGGCTTACCATTAGTGCAGGGTCATGAAACATTTTCACTAGAAATACAAGGCCCTCAATCAGAAAGCAATAAACTTCCAGATTCTACCTATACAGGTTCCATTACTTTTGATGGTTCAGATGCACGTGAATATACAGTTGAAATGCTAAGCGGTGGCAATGCGGGTGCTATTGGCGATCCTGATAATCCAACCTTTAGAGTATCCTTAGATGGCGGAAAAACGTGGCTACGCAATGATGATGGCACCGAGGCTGTTTATGAAGTGACCGATGATGATGGTGATGGTCAAGTGGACCCCATTACAGTACATAATATTAAGATTAGTTTTGATGAAACTGAAAACTTTACTGCTGGGGATAAATTTAATATTACGCCTAAAAGTGGCCTATATTGGATTGAGCCCACACGCGGACCATATAATATTACACCACAAACCTATTTTGACGGTACAGAAAATCAAGATCGCCTAAGTGGTGGCAGTCTAACGGCATTTTTTACCGTGCGTGATGAGGTGATTGGTCGTTATGAAGATGAGCTTGATGCTGTAGCCAATGCCTTAATTTGGGAAGTAAATAGATTACATAGCCAAGGTGGCAGTATTGAGCATATGACTTATTATACTGGCACACAGCAAGTATCTAATGTAGATATAGCCCTTGGCACACCGCAAAGCGGTTTACATTTTGCGGATAAATTAACCGAAGGCAGTGTTAATTTCCATTTTTATGATAAGGAAACCGGCAGCTATTTTACTGGTGGTCCGGTAGACTTTGACCCTACTGTGGATGGCATACAAAATTTTGACCCAACAACACATAGCCTTAATGATGTGGCCGATGCCATTAATAATGCATATGGTGGTGTATTATCAGCTAACATTCTTGATAATAAGTTAAGCCTTGAAGTTAATGATCCAGACCTTGAATTTGCAGTGGGTACAGATTCATCTGGCCTTATGGCAGCCCTTGGCTTAAATAGTTATTTCCAAGGTGACTCAGCTTCAAACATTGCCGTTGATACCGATGTACACTCAGATTTAAATCGTATTAATGCAGGTTATGTTGATGGTAGCAATGAAGTTAATCCTGGTGATAATGCCAACGCCAGCTCCTTGGCTGCTGGTATTGGGGATTTAATTTCTGAGAAAGTGCAAATTTCTACTGTATGGCGTACTACTGGCGACCAAAGTATTTCAGAATATTATAGTACCTTTGTATCAAAAGTTGGTGCTGATACTCGTACAGCACATACCAATGCTGAATATAATACAGCCCTAGCCGATGATTTAGATGCACAACAGCAAGCCGTATCTGGGGTAAACCTTGATGAAGAAATGGCTAATTTAATTAAGTTTCAACATGCCTATACTGCTGCTGCTAAGCTTATTACCACAGCAGATCAAATGCTTCAAACCCTACTTGGGCTTAAGCAATAGTGATGGGGGTTTATAATGCGCGTAACCAATAGCATGATTTATAATAATTCACTGCAAAATATGCAGTCTTCCTTAGGTGCACTTTTGGAGTCTAATATTCAAGGTGGTAGCCAAAAGAAAATTAACCGCCCTTCAGATGACCCAGCAGGTGCAGCCTTAGTTTTAAATTCGCGCGTTGATATTGCTGTTACTGAACAATTTGAACGCAATGTTGATACAGCACGTGGCTGGTTGCAACTAGCAGATAGCACCTTACAATCTGTCAGTACCACCATTGCATCTATTAAATCTCTTACAGAGCAAGCTGCTTCTGAAACCATGACAGCTGAAAATAGAGAACAAATTGGCTATCAAATCGAAGAATTATTTGGTCAATTGCTTAATCTATCCAATATGGAATTTGAAGGTAAATCTATTTTTGGAGGTCAAAAATATGATGATAATGCCTTTGAACAAGGTCTTAGCGTTGTAAGTAAGGATGCAAATTTTGATAGCTCTACCGTAACAGTTAGCGGCCAAAGTGAAACTAGTATGGCTGTACGCTTTTTGAGCACTGGTACTGTGGGTGTTGATGCACTAAATTATCAGTGGAGCACTGATGGTGGAGATACTTGGATTGATGCCACCATGAATGCTGGTGAGACAAGCCTTACCATGGAAGGTGTTACCCTAGATATTCGTCCTGGCACAGAAGTTCAAGAAGCAACCAGAGACAATAATGTTTACTCCGATGATGGTACCTTTTTATATGTTCATCCCACAGCTGTATATCAAGGCGATGATAATGACCGTAATATTTATGGAGTAACCACCGGAGCACCAGAAGGACTTTCAAATACTGTTGTAGGTGCACTTAATGATAATGCTATATTTACCCTAGGTGCTGATGTTGATTTAACCGTGCCTGGATCTACCATAAACTACAGTATAACCCATAGCGATGGTACAGTACAAAACTATACCGCCACTGTTCCAAATCCACCTCCACCACAAGTGCCCGATGGCAAGGTAGAGTTGCCTTTTAATGATATAAATGGCAATAGATTAACCTTAGAACTTGATACAAGCAATGCAACCACTAGTGCCTTAACTGCTGGTATGCAAATTGATTTACAACCTCGTAGGGTTGATATGCTAACAGGTGTAGCAACTGATATTTCTATAAATGCTCAAGGGACATTTCCTAGTAATACCTTGGTGCGCTTAGATGAAGAAGCTAATCTTAATGTAGCTGGATCCATTATTAACTATTCTTATAGCTCTGATGGTGGTAGGACTTGGATTCCAGCCACAAGTCAAGTTCCAACTCCACCCACAGGTAGTGCGCGCTTAGCTCTTCCTGGTGGTTTTATGGAGCTTTCCATTTCACCAACTGCTGCGGCTCCTGGTCCCATTGCAGCTGGTACACAAATGCTTATTCATCCAGATCGCGCTGATCTTGGTTATGAAATCATGGAAGATACCTATGTGGCAGTAAACCAAGTGGGTAAGGATATTTTTGGTGGACAATATAATGGCCAAACTGTAGCCGGCCCCAATTTATTTGAAGTGGTTGGGCAGCTTATTTCATATTGTCATCATAATGATGGCGATGGAATTTCTGCTACCCTAGAAACTCTTACTGCTGCTCATGAGCATGTGGAAACAGAAGCCACACGCATTGGTGGGCTAAATAATAGACTTGATTTAGCTGAAAATATGTTGAGCTTTGAAAAGCTGGACCAACAGGAGCGTTTGAGTTATACTGAGGACATAGATTTAACAGAATTGTTAAATAATTTGGCAAAACAAGAGCTTGCATATAATACGGTCTTAAAGTCATCGTCCATGATTATGCAACTTAATTTAACACAATTTGTGTAAAACTCGTGGATAAATTATGTTAATACTTACACGCCGCCCAGGTGAGAGCCTTTATGTGGGCGAAGATATACGCATCACCATTCTTGGTTTGCAAGGTAAGCAAATCAAAATTGGTCTTGATGTTCCTAATGACATGACTGTCTATAGGGAAGAAGTATATAAGCGTGTAACTGAAGAAAACCGTCTCGCCATAGAGACAAGTAACGAAGACCTCTTGAAGGTGGCAAGTTTATGGCAAGAGAAAACGAAGTAGAAATACAAACCCGTTTAGGGCTTAGAAGCATAAATAAGGATAAAGTTATCTACTTTCCGCGTGGCTTGGCAGGCTTTGAGGGCTTGCATGAATTTACCTTGCTTCAAATACGCCCTGATGCACCACTACTTATTTTGCAAAGTATGGATAATCCGGAAGTGGGCTTGCTTGTTGCTGATCCTTATAGCTTTATGAGTGACTTTAAAATAAAAGTTGGTGATGCAGAGCAAAAACTTTTGCGCCTTCAAGATATGAAGCAACTTGCTGTACTTGTTACTGTTACCATACCAGTGGGCAAGCCAGAAGAAACAGCCTTAAACTTAGTTGGGCCCATTATTATCAACCATGAAGCTCGTATTGGTCTTCAAGTTCCACAGTCAGAAAATCAGGCTCAAAATCAAGTTTTAATCTCAAGCTTGCAGAAAGATGGTTAAAACTCTGGGGGAAGTTGCATCATATCAGCATAGGTGAACACTGGACCATCCACACATACATAATGTGCCCCTACCTTACAATGCCCACATTTACCAACGCCACAACGCATATTTGTCTCTAATGCCGTATAAATATCCGTGCTTTGCATACCAAGAGCCAGCAAATCCTTGGCTACGGCCTTAATGCGCCTAGCTGAAGCACAAACAATGGCCGAAGTTTCTTTCCAATTAAGACCCAAGTTTTGTTCTAACCCTGGTAATAAATCGTTAATATAACCCACATGGGCTTGCACTTCTTGTGTAGGCTTAGCTAGTGCGTAAAGTATATGCACATTAGGCACATTTTCCCAAGACTTAAAGTCTTGCTTTAACATTAGCTCGTCATAGGTCAGCGCACTGGCAATAATGATAATATGCTTAAAGTCTTGATAATTTTCAATGGCCCTAATGAGTGGTGAGCGTACTGGAGCATAACCCACCCCTGAACCTATGACTAATAAGCTTCGTCCTTTAAATTTATCGTAGGGAAATGGCACACCATATGGACCGCGCAAACCTATAATATCACCAACTTTTTTGTTAAATAGACTTGCTGTTACCTTACCTACTTTCTTAATATAAAATGATAAATCATGCTCAACTCTATCGCTAAAAGGTACAGAAATAGCGACTTCACCCACTCCAAAATCTGTGAGCATATAAAATTGTCCACGCAAAGCTGGATTTTGTGTGTGTATAGTGGGTTCTGGTTCTTCAAGTCTTACTGTAAAGCGCCTAATACTTTTAGCTTCGTCATATAAATCAATAATTCTTGCCTTGCGTGGTACATATAAAGCTTGGTCAAAGTTATGCCTTTGCTTTACAAAGGGAATATTATGCACTTCATGAGTATTGTCGCATGTAGGTGGATTTTCTGTATAAGCTTCTAATAGTGTTTGTGCAATTTCAGCCATATTGATGGCTGCAGGACAAGTGGCAGAGCAACGCCCACAACCTGTGCAGCCCTTAAAATCAAACCTATCTTCAATGTACTGTAATTTATCATAAATTCTATAGCGCACCATGCTTAGCCAATGCCTAGGGTTATGCCAGCCAGCATTGCGTGTAAAGCCTTGGGATTGGCAAGAGTCCCAGTAACGAACTCGCTTCCCACCTTGTTCTGTGTGTTCTTCATGGGTTGTAAAGCAAGTACAAGTACCACAAACCCTTGTACAACCAGAGCAAGCAATACAGCGCGGAGCAATTTCTTGCCAGATGGCATGTTCAAAATTAGCGCGCATGGCCTGACGTAAAAGCGTAAAATCTAACTTTTTTGTAAAACGTGTCATAGCCTCATCTAGTAAAACTTGATGACGAGCAAGGGTGTCATTTTGCATTTGTAAAAGATGGTGAATGCTATCTATTAGTTGCTGGCCTTTAGAGCTATGTATGTGTATCAAATAACAATCATTTTCAAAGTCGGGAGTAAAACTTAAATCACAGCCACTTTTTGTATCAGTTTCAAGGCTTGCAAACGGTCCTGTAATACCACCATGAGCAGAACAAAAACACTGTGAACCTGGTTTTGTACAATTTACAGCCACCACAAAAAGATGTTTTTGGCGCAAAGTATGGTGTGCATCCTCAAACTCTTCTCCAAAGAATTTATGCATATAAGCAAGGGAATATGCATCACAGGGGCGTACTCCAAAAACTATGCAGTCGCTAATTTTTTCTTTAATATTTACGGGTTTAATCCATAGCTTTTCCTTGCCTTCAAAGTTAAAAAGCTCTTCGCCTTCAGCAAATACAAATTGCTTTGGCGGCATGACAGTATTGACATAACCATCAATATTAATAGCTAAATTATCTTCTTCCGTATAGGGTGCAAAGTGCGCATTTTGAGCATTGCCTTGAGGGGTAAAGAGCTTGGCTTTTTTATTCCAAATATTTAATGCTTCTGTCAAAGACACTATGGGTAAACAAAACATATTTTTCCTAATTTAATATTAAGCAATAACAATTAATGCGTTTTGCAAAGGGTAGGGTATGTATGAAGGAAAAACTGACATTAGCAATTATCTCCCATAATTCCGATTTGCAATTTTTTGTATATGCAAAGCAACTTTTGGTAAAGTTTTTTTCGCGTGGCAGCATTTACGCGCTGCTCCGTCGCAGCAAATTGCTTAAAAAACCTTTGCTAAATTGCTTTGTATGCGCATGAAAAACAAAATTTTCTTGATTATAGCTACAAATCGGAATCAATCACACGAATTATCCCATCCCTCATAAATCAAAACTATGCCTCAGTAATAGCCACAGCACTTACCTTGAATTCAGGAATTTTAACAAAGGGATCAAGATGCTTATGACTTGTAAGTTCATTGGCGGCACTTTCCACAAAGTGAAAGGGTAAAAATACATGCCCTCGGCTAATGGCAGATGTTACATGTACTAACACGCGTACAGCACCATGAGGGGATCGTACTTGCACATACCACATATCTTTGACCCCAATGCTTTTTGCATCATCAGGGTGCATTTCCAAAAGGGCAGTTGGGGCTTCACGCTCTAAAGCCCAAGACCGTCTGGTCATGGTTCCGGTATGATAATGGTGAGCAAGGCGGCCTGTGACTAAAATGAAGGGGTATTCATTGCAGGCTTGTTGACCACGCATTTCAAAGTTATTAACCATAAACAAACCTTTGCCGCGTGTAAAGCTTCCTTGATGCAAGATAGGTGTGCCCATATGTAAGTTGCCGTCATCTTGCTTTGGGCAAGGCCAGCAAATTCCTTGTTCTTGCTCTATCCGCGCATAGGTCATACCCGCATAGGAGGGCACAAGCGAGGTCATTTCATTAAAAATTTCTTCAGCTGAATTTAAATGCTGTGCATAGCCTAGTTTGTTTATAAGAGCCAATAATATTTGCCAATCAGCTTTTGAGTCAGCATAGTTTGGTAAGGCTTTTCGAATGCGTTGTACACGCCTATCAGTGTTGGTAAATGTGCCATCTTTTTCTAAATAACTAGAGGCAGGCAAAACTACATGCGCTAAATGGGCCGTTTCAGTCATGAATAAATCTTGCACCACCAAGAAGTCTAAGCTAGTTAAGGCATCCTTGGTCACACTTGTATCTGCATCTGAAAGTAGGGGGTTTTCACCCATAATATATAGGCTTTTGATTTGACCTGTATGCATGGCTTCTATCATTTCAGTAAGCTTTAAACCTTGCGTATTAGCAAATGCGCCCCAAGTGGGTGAAAATCTATCCCATGCAAGTGTACTGCCAGCTTGCACATAGCCAGGTAGAGTTTCTGGTAAGGCACCCATATCACAAGAACCTTGCACATTATTTTGACCGCGTAAGGGTAAAAGTCCAGTAGATGGGCGGCCTATCATGCCACAAAGCATAGCTAAGTTTGCAAGAGCACGGCAAGTTTCGGTACTGGTTACATGTTGGGTAACCCCCATGCAATATAAAATCATGGCATTTTTGGCCTGAGCATAAGTTCTTGCCATGGTATAAATGGCTGACTCATCTAATCCTGTAATTTTAGTTGCCCATGCAGGTGTACAATTTTTGACGGACTTTGCCATTTCAGCAAAGCCTTCAGTGCGTTGTTTTATGAACTTGGAATCGTATAGTTCTTCTGCAATAATAACATGTAAAAGAGCATTAATAAGTACCAAATTAGTACCAGGTGGAATGGGTAAATAATGGGTAGCAAGCTCAGCCACTGGAATTTTGCGTGGATCTGCCACCATTAATGCAGCACCATTTTGTACCGCTTTAACAACCTGTGCATATGCTAGTGGGTGCTGTGCAGATGTGTTTGAACCTATAATAAAAATGCAATCAGCATGGGCAATTTCTGCCAAAGAGTTGGTGGCAGCACCAGAGCCAAAGGATGCGGCAAGACCTGCCACGGTGGGGCTATGTCAAAGTCTTGCGCAATGATCAATATGTGCAGTGTGCATGACAGCACGTGCAAGTTTGGCGGCCAAATAATTTTCTTCATTGGTGCATCTAGCAGAGCTAAATACAGCAAAGCTTTCTGGCTTGGTGGCTTTAGTATGCTTCCATTTACTGGCTATGAGGTTGAGAGCATCTTCCCAAGAGGTGGGTGTAAAGCTACCATCATCTTGGCGTAGCATGGGGGTGCGTAGTCTATCATGGTGCTGCACAAAACCGTGACCAAGCCAGCCCTTGGCACAAAGCATACCAAGGCTAACCGGATGGTCAGGCTTTGGTTCAATACCTATAATACGCCCATCTTCTACCTTGACGTAGAAATTACAACCACAACCACAATAACCACAGGTAGTTAGTATAGATTGCATTTTATAGTCCTCAAACTTTAAATAATCGCAAAAGAAACTTTAATAACTTTTTGAAAAGTTACTAGCTATAAATCCCCTTTGAGCTTCAAAAATTGCCAGAAATTCGCATTCCATGCTCTTATTTTTGGTAATTTTTTATTACTATTTTCCAATAAAGTTATACTATTTTAGAATGTTATTATATTTTTTAGCGTCGACTAAATAGCTTTTTGTTGACGCATGACCCAAAGGCTTTGCAAGCATACAGACAGAATAATTATGCCAAGGCCTAAGTAGAATGCAAAATTAAGCTCTCTAGCTTCACCAAGGAAAGCTATGGCAATGATAATGCTATATACTGGTTCTAAATTATAACTTAAATTAACGGTAAAGGCAGAGATAAAGCGTAAGGATTGGATGAGTAAGTAACTCATACCAATGGTACAAAATGTAGCAAGACATAGCAGAAGTAGGGTGTCTTTTAAGCTTGGCACTAGGTATGTAATATCAAAATAGCTTATGCAAAGTGGTAAAATTAGAGTTAAAAATAAAGTCCCGCCGCTCATTTGATAAAACAAAGTAGCATTGTCGCTATATCCTTTTAATCCTTTAATGCTAATGGTATATAAGGCGGCTAAAAAGGCTGCAAAAACTCCGGCTATAATACCAAGCCTATAGCGCACATCAAAGGAAAATATTAGGAGTATGCCAAGCACGGTTAGTAAACTATAGCTAAGCTCACGCCAAGAAAAGCGCGTGCGCAATAAGAGAGGTTCACTTATGGCAGTAAAAAAACCTACCATGGAAAAACACACTACGCCAATGGATACATTGGATAATTTAATGCTAGCGTAAAAAAATAACCAGTGAACACAAATTAATACACCACTGCCGCCAATTTTTAAAAAATCTTTGAAACTTACGCGTTCAAACTTACCACGGTAAAGTAGGATTAGCCCAAAGATAACGGAAGTCATGAGCATTCTATACCAAACTAGCATAACTTCACCCATGTCAATGAGCTTACCAATAATACCAGTAAATCCGGCTAATAATATAGCAGTGTGCAGTTTTACAAAGGCTTTACTAGTGTCAGATAGAGGAAAAATCATAAATTTTTACTATTTGGAGCTAGTTAAATTTTGTTCTGGAGCTAGAATGGGATATGCACGAATAGAGCTACCATTTATATTTAAGCTTTGAACAATGTTTTGAAAATTATCACAAGTGCCACTAGCTACCACAAAAGCTAAGTTGTCTTGTATATAGGTAAATCGCGCGGCACTAATAACATCGCTTTTAGTGTCAATAAAAAAGCTAAATCCACCATCATCACCCTTGGCGTTTTTACCCTGCATGCTTTGATAAAATAAAATAGCAAGTTCATTATATGAAGCCCCTTGGTTAGGGGCTATGGTAATATTTATACTACAACTTTCATTTGGTTCGGTGAAGGTATAGGTAGGCCCTTGCTCAAGCATGGACCATGTTTTAGGTATATTAATGCTAAAGTTACTAAAATCACGGGCCATAGCTGACGGCACAAATAATAAACCAAGAAATACTAAAATCATAAGAATAGATATTTTACTTGGTCTAGTAACTTTATGCCGCTCATTATACATTTTTTATTGAACCCTTTTTTAATTCTTCTTTAACTCTTCACTGGCCTAGGCTTAGGTGCTTGCATGGCTTCTGGCCACATTTCACCAGCCATCTCACGTAATTTGAATTTTTGAATTTTACCACTGGCAGTTAAGGGGAATCCCTCAATACTTGCAATATAGCGCGGTACTTTATACCAGGCAATTTTGCCACGGCAAAAGTCGCGCACATCTTCAGGTTGTACATCATAGCCAGGCTTAGAAATAATAAAAGCACCAACCTCTTCACCGTATTTATGGCTTGGTACTGCGACAACCTGCACATCTAAAACGCCTTCCATACCTAATAAGTATTCTTCAATTTCACGTGGATAAACATTTTCACCCCCGCGAATAATCATATCCTTAATACGGCCGGTAACAGTAACATAGCCATTTTCATCCATAGTTCCAAGGTCGCCAGAGTGTAGCCAACCATCACTAGTAACGGCCTCTGCTGTTTCTTTTGGCATATTATAATAACCCTTCATAATATTATAGCCGCGACACATAATTTCACCAACTTCACCGCGCGGCATTTCTTCACAAGTGTCAGGGTCTGCAACCTTAACCTCAATACCAGGCATAGCACAGCCAACCGTGGCACAGCGCATATCTAACGGATCATTAACGTCAGATTGTGTCATAACTGGTGAAGCTTCTGTTAAGCCATAACAAATGGTTATTTCTTTCATGTACATGTCGTCCACAACACGGCGCATGAGTGGTTCTGGGCAGACAGAACCAGCCATAATACCAGTACGTAAGGAAGACACATTAAAGCGTTTAAACATTTTATGCTCAAGGGCTGCAATAAACATGGTAGGCACACCATAAACAGCCGTACAACGCTCAGAATCAATGGCCTCTAGCATATGTAGGGGGTTAAAGTTTTCTAAAATAACCATGGTAGTTCCGTGGTTTACGCAAGCCGAAGTGCCAAGTACACAGCCAAAGCAGTGAAATAAAGGCACAGGTAGGCAAAGGCGATCTTTTTCACTAAACTTTTGATGTGCCCCAATCCAATAACCATTCAGGCCAACGCCCACGTGAGTTAGCATTACACCCTTGGGAAATCCAGTTGTTCCAGATGTATACTGCATGTTGATAACATCCCATGGGTCAAGTTCAGCTTGGCGAGCGGCATATTCTTCATCGCTAACCATAACAGACATGGCTCGCACTTCTGGTATGGAATACATTCCGCGATGCTTTTCCATACCAAGAAAGAAGATACGTTTTAAATGTGGCATAGTTTTGGAGTTAATACAGTCGCGTGATTGTGTACGAAGTTCAGGTAAAATAGTATAGAGAGTTTGAATAAAATCATGGTCACGCACATTATCAATAATAAAAATATTTTCACTTTCAGAATGTTGTAAGAGGTAGCGTAGCTCATGTTCGCGATAATTAGTATTAACCGTAACTAATATGGCCCCAATCTTGGCAGTGGCAAATTGTAATGCTACCCAATAAGGTACATTGGTAGCCCAAACCGCAATTTTTTCACCCTTTTTGATACCAAGGCCCATAAGCCCTTTTGCAAGCTCATCAACAGTGTTGCCAAATTCACGCCAAGTTTGACGATATTCACGGTCTACATACACAACCGCATCGTTGTCTGGAATACGGGCAATAGTTTCATCAAGAATTTGGCCAAGGGTTTTTTCACGTAATACAAATTGCTTTTGCCTTTCAGCTACCTTATTTTTCATATGAACCACACTTTTTTCGTAAAATATATTTATTTAAACTATAATATTTTATTAAGGATTATATATAATCGCTAAAATTTCTGCTGGGCTATCACCATGTGCACCCACATAATGTGGTACAATAGAATTATAATAAATGGTGTCACCTTGCTTTAATATATGAGTTTCTCGTCCATACACTACTAAGAGCTCACCCTTAAGCACCAACATAAACTCTTCACCTTGATGGGATGATGTGGTGCGATCATCGCTATCGTCTGGCATAATTTGAATATAGAATGGTTCCATATTGCGATCACTCTTACCCTTGCCAAGAGCGTGATAAAGGTAGCTTGTATTGCTATTTCTACTTTTATGCATGGCAAGGTCTACATCACAGTGCCCTATGCGCGAAATAATTGGGTCACGTGTAATTTCATCATCCATAAATGTACCAAGGCGCACCCCAAGGGCACGTGCAATTTTTTGCAATGGACCAATGCTTGGGTAAACATTGTCTTCTTCTAAAGCATTCATGAATTCTTCTGATAAACCAGTATGTTCACACATTGTTTCCACACTAATATTACGATCTTCACGAAATGTTCTAATCCTCTTACCTAACTTTTGTTCCTTTGACATAAAAACTCCCTAACATAGATGAATTAAGCTACATACATTATTCTAAAGTAAAACTTTATATGTGTTTAATTGGCTCAAATTAGCCCACCACATAACAAAATGTGGAATATTAAGCAAGAAATGTCTTTGCCAAAAATTAAGATGCAAATGAGGTAATTATTTGCTAAATGTAAATTATGCGAAATGTAGATGATTTAAACTCTAAGCAAGATATACAGCGCAAGCATATTTTAGCCACAGGTCAGGTACAGGGCGTAGGCTTTAGGCCGTTTGTATATGGACTTGCCATTAAATATAACCTGACGGGAAAAGTAGGTAATACCTCACAAGGTGTTAGTATTGAAGTACAGGGTCAAGCAAAGCATATACAAAGTTTTATACATGATTTACAAAACAAACTTCCACCTCTGGCTAAGGTTGATACTTGCAATATAAACGCAATGCCTTTGCAAGACGAGGCTGGCTTTGAGATTATAACTAGCCAAGGCAGTGGTGGGCATGACGTTTTAATTAGTGCCGATACAAGTATATGTGCGCAATGTACTCAAGATATTTTGGATCCACAAAATAGGCGCTATGATTATGCTTTTACCAACTGTACCAATTGCGGACCACGTTATACTATTACTCACTCTATACCCTATGACCGAGCAACTACTTCCATGGCTTGCTTTAAGCTTTGCCCATCATGCCATAAAGAATATGAAAATCCTCTTAATCGTCGCTTTCATGCTCAGCCTAATGCTTGCCCCATATGTGGCCCAGAAACTTGGTATGTAAAAAATGATGCGCACAATAGCAGGCTTGATTATGCAGATTTACGCAACAAGGCAGCTATAGAAGCAATAGCTAAGGATCTTGTAAATGGAGAAATTATTGCTATTAAAGGCCTTGGTGGATTTCATTTAAGCTGTGATGCCACCAATGCGGATGTGCTTGTGCAATTGCGTAAATATAAAAATAGACCACATAAGCCATTGGCGGTGATGGTGCCAGATTTGGCTATGGCAAAACGTATTGCACACGTCGGCCCAGAAGAGGAAATATTATTAAATTCTAGCGAAAAACCCATTGTACTTTGTGCTAGGCGTGAAAATTCTTTGCCCCAAAATATAGCACCCAACTCTCATGATATAGGCATTGTTTTGCCCTATACTCCGTTGCATTTGGTGCTTATGACTCATTATGCGGCTCTTATGCCAGAGGGTGCAATTGTGGCCTTGGTCATGACTTCTGGTAATGCTGGGGGTGAGCCCATATGCCTTGGTAACAGAGAGGCCTTTGAAAAGCTTGGGCATATTGCTCAATCTTTTTTACTGCACAATCGAGATATATTGGTACGCACTGATGATTCTGTGTGCACTGTATCAAGATCCATGGAAAATATTAAACCAAAGCCTGCCAGTATATTTTTCCGACGTGCGCGAGGCTATGTTCCAAGACCCATAAAGCTTGGCTCTATACCTAATGATATAGCGGTACTTGGTATGGGGGCAGAACTTAAATCAACCCTATGTCTTAGTCGTGGACCCATGGCTTTTGTGAGTCAACATATAGGTGACTTACAAAATGTTGAAACTTTAGCATTTTATCACGAAGTTATTAAGCATTTAGAAATGCTTTTAGCTGTAGAAGCTAATGTTATTGTGCATGATTTACATCCCAATTTTATGTCTACCCAAGTGGGTAAGGCTATGGCTAGAGAACGTGATATCCCTTGTATTTCTTTGCAGCATCATTTTGCCCATGCTTGGAGTGTACTTGGTGAACATAATTATGCAGGTGAAGCCCTAGCCCTTAGTCTTGATGGTACAGGCCTTGGGCTAGATAATACTGTTTGGGGCGGTGAACTACTCTATATTAATACTAGCAATTTAGAGCAAAAACGCCTTGGACGCTTAAGCCCATTTGCCTTGCCTGGTGGAGATGCTGCCACAAAAGAACCTTGGCGCATAGCCCTTGCATTAGCTATGCATAGCAAGGAACAAGAAATTATTTTAAGCCAGCATGAAAAACTTGGCCCTGCTATTTTAGAAATGCTAAAGCGTAGTATAAATTGTCCGCAAAGTTCCAGTGTGGGGCGACTTTTTGATGCTGTAGCTGCTGGGCTTAAGCTATGTACTCATACCACATATGAAGGCCAAGCAGCCATATGCCTTGAATACGCACAAAGTAAGCTTAGCTGGGTTGGTGAAGGTAGTATTAAAAATGGCTATACTTGTATGCCTTATAAACTTAATGAACTATGGGAGTTATCAAGCCAAGATTTATTTTTAAATGCTTTGGCAGAAAAAGATATAAGCTTAGCTGCACGTCGTTTTCATGTAGGTTTGGCCCAAGGTTTTGTGCAGATGGCTATGCTTGCTGCTGAGGAGCTTGGGGTTAAAACTATAGCTCTTTCAGGTGGGGCTATGCAAAATGTAACTTTATATACTCTTTTGCCATATCTATTAAAAGAAGTTGGCTTCAATGTGCTTTTGCCTAAGGAGCTTCCAGCCAATGATGGTGCCATATCCTTTGGGCAAGTGGTTTTTGGGCGACAAGCATTAAGGGATTTATGTACAGGGTAAACTCATCTTACATTATGCATATTGCTAAAAAAGCACATAATAAATGGATGGCTTGTTTTCCTTGTTAGCGAAAATATAAAGATTAGCGCAAAATTCCACGCTGCATAAAAAAGCCAGAACTAGCTTCTGGCGTTGGCGAAGCTATATTTGGAGTGGGTGTATCTTTTTGAAAAAACGTAGGAACGTGTTTTTCAGGAGTAAGTAATTTAGATGCACTTACCCTCAACCTATGAACTCTCCAACTTGACATTTTTTAGGGTTTAGGCATACTTACAAATCACTAAGTTAAATATCAATGTTTTAAAAATATTGAAGAAGGTAGTATGTTTAATAATTCATCTAACGTTGAAAAGAAATCTATGTTTCGAGAATATGCAGAAGCTCTTATTATTGCACTGATTTTGGCTTTTTTTATCCGTACATTCTTTGTGCAGGCTTTTAAGATACCATCAGAGTCAATGCTTGAAACCTTGCAAGTTGGTGATCACCTACTAGTTACTAAGTTTTCATATGGGGTGAAGTGGCCATTTAGTAATGAGTATATTATTGAGGGACCAGACCCAAGCTATGGTGATGTCATTGTTTTTGAATATCCCAAAGACCCTAAGCTTGATTATATAAAAAGAGTTGTGGGTTTGCCAGGGGATGTGATTGAAATGAAAAATAAGCAATTTTTCCGCAATGGACAAGCTGTGCAGGAAGATTATGTAAGAATTCTTGATCCAGCTGGTATTTATCCAACCCGAGACCTTTTTGGCCCTTTCACTGTACCCGAAGGACAATATTTTGTTATGGGTGATAATCGTGATAATTCACAAGATTCTCGCTTTTGGGGAACGGTAGAAAAGTCTGCCATACGTGGCAAGGCTTGGCGAATTTATTGGTCTGCTGAAAATTTATCAAACATACGTTGGAATAGATTATTTAAATCAGTGGAGTAGCATGATTGTAAACCTAGCTAGTGCCAGTCTGCACGGGGTTGATGCCTTACGGGTTGATATTGAAATAGATATAACACGTCATGGTATACCAGCTTTTACTATGGTAGGACTTGCTGAGGGTGCTGTGCGTGAGGCTAAGGAGCGAGTTTTTACGGCCCTACGTAGCTGTGGGTTTAAATTTCCTCCGGCACGAATTACTGTAAATCTAGCACCTGCTGATAGGCGTAAAGCTGGTGCCGGTTATGATTTGCCACTCGCTCTTGGTTTGCTTGCAGCATTAGAAGTAATACCACCAAAGTGTCTTGAAGGATGGTTTTTTGCATCTGAGCTTTCTTTAACTGGTAGATTAAAACCAGTACCCGGAACATTACCCTTAGCCATATTAGCACGTAATCAAGGAGCAAAGGGTATTATGGTTGCCCCTATGAATGCACAAGAAGGAGCGGTGGTACAAGGCCTCAATGTTTTTGCGCCGCAAGATCTACTTGAATGTATTGCCATATTACAAAATCCTGAACAAGCAAGCCCTAGTTTACCATTAAATATTTCTCAGCAAGAGCAAAAATATGCTTTTGATTTTGCTGATGTTAAGGGGCAAATGGCAGCCAAGCGCGCCCTAGAAATTGCGGCGGCTGGGGGGCATAATATATTGCTAATTGGTCCACCTGGCTGTGGAAAGACTATGCTTGCCAAGCGTTTGCCATCAATACTTCCACCATTATCCTTTGAAGAAGCCTTGGAGGTTACAAAGGTCTATAGTGTGGCTGGTAAGTTGCCACCAGATGAAGGGCTTATGCATATTCGTCCATTTCGTGCTCCACATCATACTATTTCTGACATTGCTCTTATAGGTGGAGGTAATGTGCCAAGGCCAGGTGAGGTGAGTCTAAGTCATCGTGGGGTATTGTTTTTGGATGAATTTCCGGAATATAAAAAATCTACTCTTGAGGTTTTGCGCCAACCCCTAGAAGATGGCATTGTAAGTATTGCTAGAGCAAGCCAAGCTGTAACATTTCCTGCCGCATGCATGCTAGTTGCAGCCATGAACCCTTGCCCTTGTGGATATTTGGGCGACTCAAACCATACCTGCACCTGTTCTAGCCAGCAGCTTGAGCGGTATAAGAATAAATTATCTGGACCTATGTTAGATCGTATTGACTTGCATATAGAGCTTGCGGCTGTGCCTTATGAGGATTTGCGCCACAAAACAGAGAGTGAGGGCAGTTCTAGTGTTATTCGCAAACGAGTTTTGCAAGCTAGGGAAATTCAATCTACGCGTTATGCTGGCACTGCATGTATTTGTAATGCAATGTTAAATGGTAAGTTGCAAGAAGAACATTGTAAGCTTGATACTGAGGGTGACACTATATTGTTGCATTTGGAGCGCAATTTAGGTCTTTCGGCGCGCTCCTTAGTGCGCGTTATTCGCATTGCTCGCACCATTGCAGACCTTGAAGGTGTTGCTCATATTTTGCCTAGCCATGTACGCGAAGCTGCTTCTTTACGTATTCTTGATCGTTTGCAGCGTTAGTCTTTTTTACTACCTCCACCATGCGGCAAGAAGCGTACTGTATCGCGGTTATTTCTTTCAGCCTCCATGGTTACCGGAACATCATTATAATAAAGTGCACTTGGCATAATGTCATTTTCCTCTGCCACCTTACCATAAAGAGCTAAGGCTGGAATATTATCCACCAAGACAGGTGTAACCTTCCAGATTATAAACCAAATAAGAAAGCCTGCACCTATAAGTTGCATAAAACTTATTAACTTATTTTTTTGCATGTTAAGGCTCCTGCTTGGTTTGATGTTATGCATGGTTCAGTTAAAAAGGGAGCGCACTTTGTGTACGCTCCCTTATGAATACAAGACTATTTATAACCTAGATTCTAGCGGTAATTTCTGGGAATACCAAGTAGAACATTACATAGGCCATAGTTAGGGTTAGGGCCAAGTTAAAGCTTTGACCGCAAACGTATAAGATAACCGGTTTGCCACCCTTAAAGTAGTGAGTTAGCTCACGGAAGTTTGTGGCAAGGCCAATGGCTGCAAATGATAGGTTAAAGCACCAACCACGTAATGGTGAGGTTAGGCTCTTAATGGTACCAGCAGTTAATAAGCCTTGGCTCATGTCTGGGCCTAATTGGCCAGAGATGTATGAGCAAATGATAGATGCTGCAAGGAAGCCAAGTACGAATTTGGGGAAGCGGTGCCAAATTTCCATAAGGCCAACTTCTGTACCTTCTACACGGTCTACCTTGGTTACCCAGTAAACAGCAACACCAAAGGCTGTTACACCAATAAGTACGTTTTGGATCATTTTAA
>CAYJLD010000009.1:0-19794 GCA_964371195.1 uncultured Desulfovibrionaceae bacterium
CTTAAAATGACTAAAATACATGGATTGCTTCGTCGCTACGCTTCTTGCAATGACTTTTTCATGTAATATCAAGTCATTGCGAGACGACCCAAGGAACGAGGGGCGACGAAGCAATCCATGCCTTTTCAATTGTGCAAGAGTCTTGAATTATGCTCAACTATCAAGCTTAATCTTCGTTATATCTATGCCACTTTGCTGCAATAATGGATGAAATTCAGCAACCATTACTCTTACTGCTTCTTCATTAATCATCCAACGTTTAAATAGTATACTTACAGTCTTTTCAAGATATTCTTTTTCATTGACCTCACTAAAATCAAGTGATTTAGCAATTAGAAATTGTGTGTATGCAATACCTAGCGGAATTAACTCTGGAATATGCACATTAGGATCATATTTATCTGCGAAAAACGACTTTAAAACGCGTGCCCATTTTTTTTCAATATGCTCTGTGCGTGGTGGGTCAATTCGATAAAATGTAGCAGATGGACATAAGGTCATCTTACCAAATGTAGCAATGCGCGAAAGTAGAGCATGGTCAATACCATTATACTTAAACTTCTGCTGTTTATAATACGCAGCCAAAAAAATCTCTCTGCGATATAATCCATAGTATAAAGAACAATTGGAAAGATGCTCAATGGTAGCTAAAACCCTAGTATGAGGGCTATCATCACTTAGCAAATTAGCAAATTGATATTCATAGAAACGACTAAAAGCATAATTATGAGTAAGATGCACAGCATTAGTATAGGCAAGCACACTTTTAGTTTTGACCAAAACTTTTTTTAATTCTGTAACATAATTTTTGGACAATAAATCATGTCCACCTATGACCATATAGTATTTATTCTTGGCCAAAAGCAGGCAATTCAAAAAATTATCACGCACAGACCGACAAACATCAAAACGATGATATTTAATATGCTTATACTTATGAGCGTACTCTTGGCAAATTTCTGAGGTACCATCAGTTGAAGCATTATCAGAAATAATAATTTCATCTGCTTCTTGTTCCACCACAGAATTTAAAGTATGCTTTATAAATTTTGCTTCATTATAAACTGGTATTGCTATGCTTACGCACATATTTTCCTTCCCAACGTTTACGCAATTGATTACACAATGCCACTCTTGTCTCACTTCCATAATATTCTGCAGAAAAATCAAGTCCATACTTTATACAATCACTACAGGCTTTGGATTGTCTTCTTATGGTATTAATCTCCTCAAAAGAAAGAGTACGAATATCACCAAGCCTACAGTCATCAGCTTGGTCAAGTCGTGCACAACACCCTACATTTAATTGAGCATCATGTGAAATAACTAAAAGCTTAAACTGTGAACACACATGATTATCAGGTCTTAATAAGCTAATTGCATCATAATCTGCTAAAAAAATGCTTTTTTTAGCAATAGCCAACATCTCATCAGACATAGTTCCATTAATATAATCGTAAGTATGTGTACGTGAATTAAAATAAGCTAATACAGGGCTAAACACGAAACCAATTTTTTCGCTAAATGCTTTTGCTAAATACATTTCAGATAAGTTATGCTTATACATATGATAGGTAATATGTTTAAGTCTTGGATTAAACTTTTCTAAATCTTTAGCCATGTTATGGATATTACGAATAATTTTTTGAAAATCAAATTTATGGGCAAAGTCATATGAAGCTTGACTAAAGCCTGGTAATGAAAATGTAACCCAAGAAATATCTGGCATTACATGAGGGTCTAATTCAAGGCATCTACTGCCATTGCTTGAAAAGGCAATAGAACCTTCAAAGTAACTATTATCCTTTATAATTTTAAATATTTCATGTATTTGGGGATGAATAAGCGGCTCACCCCAATTATGCAACAATAATTGAGCCTGCTTATGCATAATATTTTTACTAAGTAAATGGTCTAAAACTTCGCCAAATACGTCTACAGGCATAAACTTTGGAGCATCATTAGCTAAAGGCGGCGGTAATAAACCTATATTACGCGACCCCCTCTCACACCAAACACATCTTGCATTGCATTTGCCAACAATATCAATGTACACATTTGTAAATCCACCACATTGCATAACAATTTCCTTTTATATTGCTACGAAATACATATTACTTCCTGCGCAAATAACCACGAGGAGCAACAGAAATGAGTAATTTTGCATCCATACTTTCATCAATGCTAAACTGAGAATTGCTGGCTAAAAAAGCATCCACAGCTGTCATGGGATTATCTCCCTTGCCCCAAGGTCTATCGGGGTAAGCATCATCAGACATCTTTTCAACAATAGTATCAAACACCACACAATAAGAATTAGAACTTACCAAGGGTGCATAAGCATTAAGCTCAGCCAAAACATGGTCATGTGTATGGTTTGAATCTAACAACACCATGATATTTTTATAGTTCTTTGCAAAATCCTTAACTTGACTAATCATATTCTCTGCAATACTTGAACCTTCAAACATGCTAATGCGCCCACGTTTATACATGGGGTGATCCTCAATAGCTTGGCGATTATGTGTGCGAATATCAATATCAATACCAAGCACATGGGCATGCTCATAACTACCACAAAGCGCATTTAGCTCTAGCAGTGAAGCATATAGGATAAGTGAACCACCATGGGCAATGCCTGTTTCAATAATTAAATCAGGTTGTACAGTAAATATTAGTTCTTGCATGGCCACCATATCTTGAGGATATTGAATGATGGGCCGTCCAAGCCATGAGAAATTATAAGAATAATACTTTAAATCTGGATGGCGCATCCATTGCCAAGCTTGTTGCTTGGCACTAAGGCTTTTGGCTTGTCTTTGTAAGTTATCCTTCACTTCTGCTTGAAATGGTGCGTAGGCATGCTTCATCATAATGCTCCATTAAGGACTTAAAAGATTAATTATTACTTTGTCCATCTATTAAAGTATATACCCTTTTGAATGAATTAAATTCCACAGGGTCAACTTCTGCTAGAGCCATGCCAAGTCTATCTTCCAATTCAAGAAAAAAATTCATAATATCTAAGGAATCTAAACCATAAGCTCTAAATGTATCATCAATGCTAATATTTACATTGGCCTCAGGTATATTCTTAATTTTAGAAATAACCTGCTTGCACAAAAGCAAAAATTCTTGCTCGTTCATTTAATTACTCCTATTTAATAATGTTGATGCCCAAGAAAGACCCACCCCAAAACCAGAAATTAATATGGTTTTATATTCTTTTTCCCATGTTTTTTGTAAAGCAATGGGAATAGTTGATGAAATACAATTACCAATATCAGATAGAACAAATGGTATTTTTGACGCTTCAAGCCCTAATCTTTGTCCAATAACATCTAAAACAAACTTAGAAGCTTGATGTAGGATAAAAGCGTCAACATCTTGCATATTAAATGCATTTTTTTCAAGACAGTCTTTAATTTGTAAGGGTACAGCGCGTGCTGTAAAGTTAAAAACATCCCTACCTTGCATGGATATAATACCACTAGCATCCATTTTTAAAGCATTTGCCATGAGTCCATCCGTCGCAAAGCAACACCTAGCCATGGTGTATATGGGCTCATCGGTAATCAAGGTACAAGCAACAGCATCCCCAAATAATAATTGTGTATTTACATCATCTTGCAATAAGGATTTTGAATAAGCATCCGCGGTAAACAATAGGGCTTTTTTCATGCCATTTGCTTGCATAAAGGCTTGCAACACATTAAGCCCATACACATAGCCAGAACAACCAAGGCCCATATCAAATGCCGCCACATTTTGCGGTAAACCAAGCCTTGCTTGTAGCAAAGCTGACATATGAGGGATAGTTGATTTATGATCAGGATTTTGTGTAACCAGAGCTATGCATTCAATATCATTCTTATTTAGCATAACTTCTTGTTCTAACTTTTCATAAGCATCCTTGCATAAATCAAGTAAACTTTGCTCCTTGCCAAGACGTCTCAAAAAGCTAAAACCTATTTTTTCCTTTATGAATGAAGCATCTTTGCCAAGTTGCTCGGCATTTTTTAAGTTATCAACCTTATTACTGCCCAAAGCATAGCTAATGTGTTTAATGCCAAGTTTCATCATAACTCCTTAAAATATATAGCACCAACTACTTCATGACCTTGTGAGATTATACCCTCATAATAAGTCTTTGCAACTATACGTTTAAATTCAATGGAGAATGGTAATGGTTTTATATTTTTTAATTTCAAACGAGTGAATAAATATGATTTTTTTTCATGAAATACACAATTATTTAATAAATACTTAAAAGCTGAAACATAGGTTTGAAAAAGCTTACCTGCCATAATTTCTGGCACATTAACTACTGGTTTATCAGAACCATCTGTATAGCTGAAATTATTAGCAATAATATGCTCAGTACAACTATGCCTTTGCTCAATTTCATGACCATGTGCTAGGATAAAAAAGAGCTTTCCTTCACTCATTAAAGTAGCTTTTGCATTAACTTCATCGTCGGCATTGCTATCATCTTGATGCACCACGCGACAATACTGGGTGGTTAATTTGTTTTTAACTACAAAATCTATTTCATGCTCAAATTCATGGGGATAAACAATAGCAATAACATCACTTAATATATCCCCTCCAAGCACATAGTCTCTTGCACCATAAAAAGTAAATCCACTAGATTTTATCATTTTAATAATGTCCGCCTAAGATTAATGCAATGTGGCACGGCAAAGTTCCCTGAAACTTGAGCCTTATCATCTAAATTACTTACAACAACTGAACCAATTTTAATGGAAACATCTTCACCAATTTCAATGGAATCTGATATAATGGCGCTAAGCCCAATCCAAGCATTGGGAGCAATATGCGTGTAACCGCCAACGGTAATACCTGTTGAGGTGGCCGTAGCCTTGCCAATAATTGCCCCATGCCCAATAGAGCAATGAAAAGCTAAAAAAACATCATCTTCAAGTTCAGTGTAATGTTCATAAAAATCACCCTTGGCAAGGGTACTATGCGCACCTACATGACATCTTTGCCCAATTCTTACCCCTCCAAGATGTTTGAAGCGCACCCTTTGCCCATCTACCATGCGTGATGATGTACCCTGCTCCCCAAGTACAACATGCGAACCAATAAAACTATCAGCACCTATAATGGTATTTTCACAAATAACACAATATGGACCTATAATGACGCGCTCTCCAATTTGCACTGCTTTATCAACTATGGCAGTGGGATGAATTTGGGCAGATTTTGCAATATAAGGCTTTAGGACTGGATGAGGAAAGTTTAAGGTAAAGTCATAAAATTTTTGAAAAAAGATATCAGCATTTTTGGCAACAATGATGAGTTTGTCATTGGCCAATAAAAATTTGCGTAAATCCTCTTGTATAACAATGCCTACAATTGCAGGATTTTCAAGAGCTTTATAAAGATGATCCTTGGAGCGCACCTTACAAATTCCTTGTTTAAATGGTGACCAAGCATGGGCTGCATAAACCACCCCAAGAGTAGTTTTTGACATTTGCTCAATTGTTACATCATCACAAAATTGTTTACAAAATTCAAAAAAATCCATAATTGTCATCCTAAAAATTTTATTTACAATTAAATACTAGTAATACATTTAGATATATAATTTATTTGCTCTGCATTAATATCATGATAACACGGCAAATTTATTGCTCGTAAATATATGTCATGGCTTATAATATTTTGTGGCTGGCGCGTAAAATTAGCTTGCAATGAAAGAGGTGCAAAAAATGAACGTCCATCAATGTCATGCTTTGCAAAATGCTGCAAAGCCTTGGTTTGAGTAATACCACTTGCTTTGGAAAATACCACACTTGGCATCCAATAACCATACTCCTCACCATTTCTTGGCACAGGATTCATACTAATATGTTCAACTTCTTTAAGCAGCTCATAATAGGCAAAAAATATCTCCCGCCGCCTTGCTATAAGCTCCTTTGCGCGCTGCATTTGGGCACACCCAATGGCTGCTTGAACATTGCTCATTTTATACTTATAGCCAAGCTCAGAGGCCCAAAATTGGCGAGTATCTCCAACCTTACGCCCGTGATTATTAAGCATGGCAACTTTTTCATATAAATCTGCATCATTAGTTACAAATGTCCCACCTTCACCACAAGTAATGGTCTTAGTGCCATGAAAGGAAAAAATCCCAAAAACTCCCCTACTCCCGGCTTGCTGCCCTTGCCAATGTGAACCTATGGCCTCAGCCGCATCTTCTATAAGATGTAAACCATGCTTATTAGCAATTTCTTCTAAGCTATCCATATGACATAAATTACCATAAAGATGTACTGCTAAGATTGCCTTGGTGCGCTTGGTTATGGCTTTTTCCACTGCTTTTGGATCAAGGCACCAAGTATCTGGTAAAATATCCACAAAAACTGGCCTAGCCCCTAAATGCACTATGGGCGCAGCACTAGCTATCCAGTTTGTATCAGCTAAAATGACTTCGTCACCAGCGCCAATACCTAGAGCGGCAAGACCAAGGTGCAAAGCTCCTGTGGCCGAAGAAGTGGCATGCACAAATTTTGAACCTATAAAGTCTTGAAAAAGACCTTGAAATTTATCAATATAGGCATAACAATTATCCCCCCAACCATTGGCAGCCGCATCATTGGCAAAACTCACCTCAAGCTCGGTAATGGATGGTTTGGTATAATATATTTTTTCAATGTTTTTTTGCATTTCACTTACCATATATCCAGCTTTGGCACTGCCGTTACAAATTTTGCACCCCATGCCCTAGCATATTCAAGCTGAGCACTAATTTCTTCTTTCAAATTCCAAGGCAAAATTAATACATAGTCAGGCTTTTGCTCATGTATGCTTTGTTCACTAAGCACAGGTATACGGCTACCTGGTAAGAATAAGCCTTGCTTATATGGTGAGGCATCCACCACAAAGGCTAATAAATCCTGACGAATACCAAAATAATTAAGCAAGGTATTGCCCTTAGCCGCCGCCCCATAGCCCACCACAAGCTTAGCATCTTGCTTGGCTTGCATTAAAAAGCGCATTAATTCAAAGCGAATATTATCAATACTAGCTTGAAATGATGCATAAAAATCTAAATCCTGCAAACCAAAAGCTATTTCTTTTTCCATTAAATCATAAACTACTTTTGTGCATTGATGCTTAGCATCTTCCTTACAGGCAAATACGCGCATGGAGCCGCCATGCGTAGCTAGCTCTTGCACATCAAATATTCTAAGACCATGCTTTTTTAGGATATTTTGCAAACATAATACTGAATGATAAAAATAATGTTCATGATAAATAGTATCAAATTGATATCCTTCAATTAAGCGCAAAACATGCGGAATTTCCATGGTTATAACCCCATGAGGAGCTAATATATGTTCAATTCCAGCAATAAGATTGTTAATATCAGGGATATGAGCAAAAACATTGATGCCACAAACTAAATCTGCTTGCATACCTTCGGCACGAAGTTTTTTTGCTAAGTCATAAGTGAAAAAAGCATTTAAAGTTTTCACACCTCTTTTTTTGGCAAGTTCAGAAGCTTGTACACTTGGGTCTATGCCCAAACATGGAATATTAAGTGATACAGCATGTTGCAGTAAGTAGCCATCGTTAGAGCCAATTTCTAACATTAATGACTGTTCATTAAGTGCAAAGCTATTAACTATATCATGAACATATTGCTTGGCATGCTCAACCCATGAGGCAGAAAATGATGAAAAATAAACATAATCAGGAGTAAAAATCTCTTGCGCTGACTTAAATTCTGGCACCTGTACCAAGAGACAATTTGAGCACACAAAAACCTTTAGGGGATAAAAAATCTCAGCTTCACTTAATTGTTCTTGACGCAAAAAAGCATTAGATGGTGGGCAAGTGCCAAGATCAGCAAAAACATGCACTAGCGGTGTGTTACAAAAGTGACATAGATGAACTGACATATTATCCTCAATTGGGCTTCACATCATTAAAAATTGATTTTTGCTTAATATTTGCTATCATTTGCCAAATATCATCCATTTGTTCCATGTCTTCTTGCTTCATCTGCATTTGCATATGCTCAAATTTAGCATACACATCAAAGTTTTTCGCTAAGAATGCCCGTAAATAATACTCCATCATTTTTTCATTGCGTTGTAATTTATTATTGAGCATAGCATATATATTTTCTAAATCACCAAAAGTTTTGACAATTTCTCCATCTTGCTCATAGGTGTTATTCCTATAGGCCAAAAATCGTATAGTCATGGCATCGTGGAATAAAAGTAATGCCTCATGTATACCAGATACATTGAACCCATAGTTTATTAAATGATTTTTCATAGTTGAAGCAATAAAAGCACTAAGCTCTTGGTCTTGAAAAATATATATGGCTTTATGCCAATCTGTTCTGTAAGAGCCAATATTTGGTTTTTCTTGAATTACGCCCGAAAAGTGCTTAAATTGCATAGTTTTGCCTAAGAAAAAGCATAAGAATGCATGCAAAAACTCATTATAATATACATTAGCAACTTTTTTTCTAACTTGCGCTAATATATTGAAAAAAGCTTTAGCTAAATTTGTTTCATAAACATTATAATAGGGGGGCTGATAGGATAAAGCTTGGTATTGCACACGTTCATATGCATTATCATGTAAGCCATCTTTACTGATAAGTTCTACCATATGTGGCATGCATAAATTTTCCTGTATCCATATGCCTGAAGCTGATGAAAAGTCGGAATTTTCTTGAAGGAAATTTAATGATTTTGCTAAGGACTTATTAGTAATATGACGTCTATCGCCACGAAAAACACAAAATTTTGTTTTTATTTTGCCAAGTAAAAACAAAGCTCTATCTACAGGATTTACATCCGGCATATAAAAATAATTAATATTATTAAATTTTTTTAAATCACCATGCAGTTCATAAGGATTTTGGCTATCATGAGCAATATATATATTTACACCTGTAGGTGCGTGATATAATAAAATATCATCAAGCATATGATTATTTTCTTGTATGCGAATAATCATAGACAATTGCTCAAGCATTTCATCCTCCATTTAGCCCCATTTATAGGGTATTTCAGGGTCGTCCTTAGCCTTTTGTATACTTTCTGTTGGGTCATGCGGTAAATCTGTACAATTACAAATAAGCGCCATATTTGCCCCTAAATTAGCAAAACCATACCAAATATTTGGGGGAATACACAATAATTTATACTGTTCACGTCCCAAGATAACTTCTTGCACTATTCCCTTGGTTAAGCTTTGCTCGCGCCCATCAAATAGTACCACTTTAATCTGACCATATGGCACAACTATGCGCTGACTTTGTTTTGTATGCATTTTCCATGCCTTAATGGAATAAGCATTAATTTCTGAAAAATAAACTTCGCCAAATTGCGTAAAAAATGGCGCGTCTACACGTAACATATGCAATACCGCGCCATCTGCTTGAGCTATAATTTTTAAGTCTTGAAAAGAAACACCATCTATGGTGCTTATGGCATTAGTGTCACAACTTTGACTTTGATTTATTATGCTTTTGTCCACACAAGTTCTCGATTTTCTGCCATATTACTATAGGCTGCAATTTGCCCCATACTAAAGGAAAACATCTTATCTTTATCCCCATGATAATAGGCTCTATACCACTCAGCCGTAGTACGGATACATTCTTCAAAATCATATACTGCGCGCCAATCTAAATGGGCTAAGGCTTTGTCACAACAAAGTTTTAACAGTGTACACTCATGGGCATTGGCAGGCACTTCACCCTTTACACTACTAAAATTAGGCCAATGCAAATTAAGAGCATCTGCAACTTCGCCAACTGTGGCATTAATGTGGGCTGCTGGGCCAAAATTATATGATTCACCACGCAAATTAAATGGAGAGTTTTCTTGTAAAAGTAGCTTTGCCCCAAGCCACAAATAACCAGATAAAGGCTCAAGTACATGCTGCCAAGGTCGTGTTGCATGGGGATTTCTGATATGCACTGCTTCACCCTGAGCCCAAGCCCTAGCACAATCTGGGATAATTCTATCCTTAGCCCAATCCCCACCACCAATTACATTGCCAGCTCGCACCGTTACACAGGCCGGACCAGTCATAAAATATGAAGTAAAGTAAGACTTTGCTATTATTTCAGCACAGGCCTTGGACGCACTATATGGGTCATAGCCACCAAGTTCATCATCTTCACGGTAGCCATAAAGCCATTCATTATTTTTGTAGCATTTATCGCTAGTAATACATACAAGAGCTTGCACAAATGGAGCATTTCTTACAGTTTCAAGAACATTTAGTGTTCCTATAGTATTGGTTTCAATGGTATTTGTGGGCTGCTCATATGATGTTTGTACTAAGGCCTGTGCGGCTAAGTGAAAGATAATGTCTGGTTTAAATTCATGAATAGCCTTGGTTAAATTTTTAACATCACGTACATCTGCGCGAAAATCTTGCATATATTTTTCAAGACCTAGAGTGGAAAACAAGGCCGGATTAGTTGGAATATCATTTGAATAACCCGCCACCTCAGCCCCAAGCGATAATAACCACGTGCTAAGCCAAGAACCTTTAAAGCCTGTGTGTCCAGTTATAAAAACTCTACGCCCTTTGTAAGCTTCTTTAAACATCTTCAGCACTCGCTACGCTTTTAGTCCAAAACGCATTTCTATCTTTCCATAACTCATTAAGATAATAACTATCTCTTAATGTATCCATGCACTCCCAGCGCCCTGGATGTGCATACATGGAAAGCTCTCCCTGGGCTGCCAATTGCTTAAATGTGTCTTGTTCAAATTCCCAAGTATCATTTTCACTTAAATAGTCTAAAAACTCACGCTTAAATACAAAAAAACCACCATTAATATATTCATTAAGCACAGGTTTTTCATCCCAAGAAAGCACCTTACCCTTAGCATCTGTATTGGCTGTACCAAAACGCGAAGGTATGCGTACTCCTGTAAATGTACAAATTTTATTATGTTTTTTATGATGAGCAACTAATCTTTCAATATCTATATCGGCTACACCATCGCCATAGGTTAGCATAAAGTCATCACCTTTAAGATGCCTAGCAACGCGTAAAATACGCTGAGTTTTAAGAGCTTTTTCGCCAGTATCACAAAGAGTTACACGCCAATCAACGCTAACACTTTCATGACTCTCCACCGTACCAGAGCCAAGATCTACGGTAAAATCAGAATTTTGGATTTTATAATCATAGAAGTATTGTTTAATCATTTCACCCTTATAACCCAATGGTAGGATAAAATCCTTGTAACCAAAGCGTGCATATATAGACATAATATGCCAAAGCACTGGCCTTGAGCCTATTTCCACCATAGGTTTTGGGCGAAACTCAGTCTCTTCACGTAAGCGCGTTCCAAGCCCACCACATAAAATAATTACTTGCATGGCTTCCTCACATCTTTAGCTTTAGACATGAAAATATGTTATACTAAAGCAACAATATAACCAAAAGACATTACTAGCAAGTGTAAAAATTTTTAATACCAAAAAAATTGCCTAAGTCATAGGAGATACCCCCCTTTACAACTTAGGCAATAAAATATGGAAAATATAAAGTATTATGGCATCAAGGGAGCTAAAATCAGACCAGTTGTGGCCGGTAAGCCAAACATAATATTAGCATTAGCTATGGCTTGACCTGATGCACCACGGCATAAATTATCTATAGCACTAACAACTATAAGTCTTTTAGTACGAGGATCAACCACAAGGCCAATATCACAAAACATGGTTCCACGTACATGACGAGTTTCTGGCAATTGCCCCATGCTAAGCACGCGCACCCATGGGCTTGATTGCCAAGTTTTAGTATAAATATCATGCACTTCTTCAAGTTTTACATCCTTGGTAAGTTTGCCATACATAGTTGACAAAATACCACGCCCAATGGGTAAAAGATGTGTATTAAATGAAACAGTTATAGGTGTACCGGCAATGCGTGATAATTCTTGTTCAATTTCTGGTGTATGCCTATGTTTACCCAAATTATAAGCCTTAAAAGTATCGGCAACTTCACAAAAAAGCGTGCCTACATTGGCCTTGCGCCCAGCCCCACTGGTGCCAGATTTTGCATCAATAACAATATCTTCTGAATAAATACAACCATGCTTCAAGGCAGGGTAAAGACCCAAAATGGCTGCTGTGGGGTAACAGCCTGGATTTGCTATTAATTTAGCACTGGCAATATCAGCACCATAAAGTTCAGGTAAGCCATAAATTGCTTTAGCTAAGGTTTCTCGTTGAGTATGGACAGTAGCATACCATTTTTCATAAACACTAACATCAGTAATGCGAAAATCAGCCGAAAGGTCCACAACACGAATATTTTTTTCTCGTAATTGTGCACCAACTTCCATAGCTGTGCCATGCGGAACAGCCAAAAATACTAAATCGCAAGACTGTGCCACTAAATCAACATCCAGCTTTGAAATAATAATATCACAACCATTAAGGCCATCTATGAAAGGATAAAAATCTCCAAGGCGCTTGCCAGCTTCAGCCCTTGATGAGGCTAAAACCAATTGCATGGATGGGTGAGCTGTTAAAAGCCGTACCAGTTCCATACCAGTATAACCTGTTACCCCCACAAGTCCCACGCGAATTTTTGTAGCATTGCTCATTTAAGCCCCCGTATGTATTGTATTTAGCGTTTTTTGATAACATACTTCATACGAACTTCATAAAGTATGCCTTCAAGCAGACGTTTTTCCTCATCGTCAAGGCAACCCTTAGTTTTTTGTGCAAGCATATCTAAAATATCAATGGTATGACAAGCCATGGCAAGGTCTTCTTCAATTTTGCCAGTTTCAGGATTTGGCACCTCACCAAGCTGCATTAAAGCCGACGAAGCAAGAGATAAAATAAAGGTTGAAAAAGTAACCTCAGGCATGGGACAATCAATGCTCTTTTTTTCTTCACTATGCATAATGCACTCCAACAATTAATTTTAACCACAAAAACATGGTTATAACTACAATTTACCAGCACCCTTAGCAAAAGCCGTATTATAAACTGCTAAAGCCTGTTCCAAATAATTTCTAGCTCCAGTATATCCACCAACTTGCTTGATAGATTCAGCTAAAGCATGAAGCCCCATACAAACATCACCTGAATCAACATGGCCCATATGCCCAATGCGCACAATGCGGCCTTTAAGATGATCTTGTCCGCCAGCCATAATGACGTTAAAGTTTTTTGCTGCCAATTGCACAAGTTTAGTACCGTCAACACCTTGCGGTAATAAAACACTTGTTAGTCCCCATGCAAAATGATTTTTAACTAGAAGAGTTAAGCCTAAGGCCTCAACTCCACATCTTGTCATAAGACTTAAAGCCCATTGCTTGGCATATAGTGTATCAAGCCCCATTTCCATCATTATATCAAGGCTTTCATTCAAACCAATAATTAAACTAACTGGTGTAGTGAATAGGGTTTGGTCTTTGAGTACGCTTTCTTTTTCTTTAAGTAAATCAAAGTAATAACAAGTTTGTTTAATATCTTCGGCTTTTTGCCAAGCCCTTTTAGACAGAGCTATTAAACTTAAACCAGGCGGAACCATTAAACCTTTTTGAGAACCAGTAAGTAGGCAATCAATACCTAGGCTTTGCATTGGGCAAGGCGAAATACCAACAGCCGAAATACCATCAACCACTAAGAGTACATCGCGCTCTTTAGTTATGGAGGCAATATCTGCCACAGGGTGCAACACTCCGGTGGAGGTTTCGCAAAGTTGCATTAAAACACCACTAATGCTTGGGTCGTCATCAAGGGCCTTTTTTATGCTTTGAGCATCAATGGCTGTACCCCATTCAATCTTTAAGGTTGTGACTTCACAACCATATGTGGTGGCAATTTCGCCAAAACGCTCCCCAAATTTTCCAGCATCAATGACTAAAAGTTTTTCTTTGGGTTTAAATAAAGTATGCACAGCTGCAACCATAGCTCCGGTTCCAGAGCAACTTAAGGGCAAAACCACTTCATCTGTACCAAAAAGGGCTTTTAATTTAGGCTGTAAGTCATGCATAATAGCTTTGAATGCTGGCTTGCGATGATGTATCATCTCTTGAGCCATAGCTAAGCGTGTACGTGAAGGTATGGGTGTTGGTCCCGGAGTTAATAAGCGCGCTTTGTGATGCATATTTTCCCTACAATATTCAAGAAGGTTTAGTGAATTGTTTTATGTAACTTTATGGGTTCATAAAACTTAATAACCATTTTTACACCTTCGTCAAGGTTTTTTAGCTCCCAAGTATTACAACGATTAAAAGCATTAGCATGGGTTGTGGCATTACTTTCAAGCACTTGTCCGGTGGTTTTAATACAAAGTTTACCACGTGAAGGAATATTGTGTTCACGCAATAATACCCTATCCTCAGGATTAATATTTCTTGACCTTATGGTTAAAACATTGTCCTTTACTTCAAAATTAAACAGTCCTGATGCCTCAGGGTGATCATAAATAGATGAATAAGCAAAGGAAGTTTGAAAGACAGTGGGTTCAACATGTTTAACTTCAATGCGAGAATTATCCCGTTCTTTAATGACGCGTTTAAATTGGTCCACTACTTGATTTTGTAATGGTTCTGCATGCGGCGAAAAATTTAATGAACCACTTTTATAATCATCAGTATATAAAACCATTATACGCATTTCACCTATAAATTCAAAGCTATATGCATTACTACTCACTTCTAAAATTGCAGTATATTTATCCGGCACAAGACATGAGCTAAGCAACAAACATATGAATATAATCCCAAAATAACGCATAATTACAAGCTCTTATTTGCCCCAAAGCATTTTCCACTCACTAATTCTTTTAAGAGCTTCCAAAGGGCTCATCTCTTCAGGATTGCAATCTTTTAAAATGGTAATTAACGGATGCAATTCTACATCTTGCTGCATTTTAACATTGGGCAAGGCTGGAGGATCTTCAAAGCTTTTATCTAATTTTATTGGTATATTAATACCAGGTAATATACTAATACTTTCTTTAACCCTACTTTTGCCAGCACGACTTAACTCAAGATCAGCCAATATTTCCCGAGCACGCTGTACCACAGGCATGGGTACACCAGCAAGCCTTGCAACCTCCACACCATAACTTCGATCTGAAGGACCAGGCACTAAGCGATGTAAAAAAATCACTTCTCCACCATGTTCACATATGGCTATATTCATAGTAAAAACACGCTCAATCTTACCTTCAAGAGCCGTAAGTTCGTGATAGTGCGTAGCAAAAAGAGTTCTAATATGACCTTGAGAGCGTTTGCAAAGTTCCTCAACCACAGCCCAAGCTAAAGCAAGCCCATCATAGGTACTTGTTCCACGTCCAATTTCATCTAAAATAACAAGGCTATTCTTGGTTGCCAAGCGTAAAATCCTAGCCGTTTCCATCATCTCAACCATAAAGGTACTTTGCCCTGCGGCTAAATTATCAGAAGCCCCAACGCGAGAGAAAATTCTATCCACAGTACCCATGCGCACAGAACTTGCCGGCACATATGAACCCATTTGAGCCAAGAGACAAATAATAGCTGTTTGACGTAAAACAGTAGACTTACCGGCCATATTTGGACCAGTCAAAAGACAAAGTCTACGTTTTTCATCTAAACAAAAATCATTGGGCACAAAATTACCTGTGCCAACAATGGATTCAACAACAGGATGACGCCCTTCTCTAATGTGAAGTTCTTGGCTTTCTTCAAGCTCTGGTGCAGACCAAACATTCTTGCGAGCCACATGAGCTAAGCATTGCCAATAATCAACACTAGCTATAGTATGCGCTGCAAATAGTATACGCCCTCGCTCAAGGCTTATTTTTTCACGTAAGTCTTGAAATAAATTATATTCAAGACTCTTACGCTTTTCAGCCGCCTGCATGATTTGTTCTTCTAAGTTTTTTAGGGCTATTGTGGTAAAGCGCTCAGCATTGGCAAGAGTTTGGCGACGGATAAAGTGTTCAGGAACACTTTGACCTTGTGCAGCATGAGACAATTCAAAATAATAACCAAAAACTCTATTATAACCAAGCTTTAACTTTGGCAAATTGGCTGCTTGCTGTTCACTTTCAAGCATATCTTTAAGTTTTTGCTCTCCATGCTCTGCAAGGTCCATAAGTTCATCAAGTTCAGCATTATACCCAGCCTTAAAAATCCCCCCATCGGTAATAACATTAGGTGGATTATCATTTAAGGCTTGCGATAAAAGATTTGCACAATCTTCAAGGTTATCCCAATGCGACACTAAATTTTGTATGCTATCAGGCATGGGCATTGAGGCTTGATCAGAATTCTCCATACTCAAAGCTTGCAAAACCAAGGGTAGAGCCACAAGACTATTTTTTAGGGAAATATAGTCGCGCGGATTTGCTTTTTGCAAATTAATACGAGTAGATATACGTTCAAGGTCAAATACAGCCTCTAAGGCTTCGCGTACCTGGCTACGCAATTCATTATGTGTAAAAAGATAAGTGACAGCCAATTGTTGTTTTAAGATGGCCCCACTACTACGCCAAGGGTGGCGCATACATACTTCTAGAAGCCTGCCTCCCATAGGTGTGAGGGTATGATCAAGCACATGCCATAATGTCCCAACCCCTTTGCGTCCATTAAGTCGCACAAATAATTCTAAATTACGCTCAGTTAGTTCATCAATGATTAAATGTTTACTTACATCCAAGGGCACAAATGGCTGCAAATGTCTAATATTGCATCGTTGTACTTGTCCAAGATATACAAGCAAAGCCCCACAAGTGCGCACTAAGCAAGGCTTTTGTTCAAGATTTAAAGCTTGTAATTCTTTTACACCTTGTGCCTCAAGCACAAGCCTAGTGTTGGTGTTTAAATCAAAATGACTGCGCAAAGCTACACGAATTAATTGCACACCTTCCAATAAAAAATTAGAGGGAACTTTTTCCATGTCGGGCAATAATAGTTCACGTGGTGAAATCTTTTGCACCCATTGCCATAAATCTTGACTTTTTTTACTAATAAGGCCGGACCAGTAACCAGTTGAAGCATCAACCCAAGCCAAAGCCCCTTGATTTGACGCATCATCCCAATAAAAAGCTGCAAGATAATTATGACTTTTGGCATTTAAGTTATCATCTTCAATGGTGGTACCAGGTGTTACAACTTGTATTACTTTGCGCTTAACAAGTCCCTTAGTTTGCTTGGCATCTTCCACTTGTTCGCATATGGCAACATGAAATCCCTTACTTATTAATTGTGCAATATATGATTTTGCCGCATGCCATGGCACACCACACATGGGAATAGGATTTTCACTGTCTTTATGTCTACTGGTTAATGCAATTTGCAGTTCTCGCGCTGCAACAACTGCATCATCATAAAATAATTCATAAAAATCACCCATGCGATAGAAAAGCAAGCTATTAGTATGCTCTGCTTTAATTTGCAAATACTGCTCAAACATGGGAGTCAGCTTAGGCGAAGACTGAGATGCAGAATTAGATGAAGACTTAACTTTACTGTCTTTATTTTGGATCATGCTATGGGTCATATTGACTTTAAAAGATTTAAGCAAAAAGGCGTGCCAAAGAGCACGCCTTTACATTAAATCTGTTTATCTGGGTCTGGTGGGGTGATGTCATCAAACTTTGAATCTTTTGCATCAGCAGGCTTTACAGGCTTAGCCTTAAAAAGCCCACCACCAGTAATTGGTTTATTCTGTGCAGCCTTAAGCTTTTCCACTTCTTTTTCAAGGGAACGAACACGCCAATTTGACTTCATAAGCTTTGTAGAAAGTTGCATTTTATCCCACATTAAAGCAAGCATGGTCACTATAGCCCCAATTAAGAATGCAGCTAAAACTAAAAAATAAAATGGTAAAGAAATGGACTGCATAGGCTCTACAAAAAATAGATTTAAGTGCAACACCATTTGTGTTGCAAGTGTGGCCTGATTTTGAAAAAAGAAGACCATACTCACAAAGAAGATTAAAACAAGAACCAATAACTTCAAATAACGCATAACAAGGCCTCCTCACTCTGCTAGGGATACTTGATCAAAAAGTGGTTTTAAAGCTTCATAGCTTGCATTTAAATGTTCCGGAACCATACGAACTTCGTCCATTACAGCCATGAACGATGAGTCACCATTCCAACGTGGCACAAGATGAAAATGTAAATGCTCACGTATACCAGCACCGGCTGCCTCTCCAATATTTAATCCAATATTGATACCTTGACAATTAAAACGTTTTTGCAAAATGCTTGTACATATTTGCAAAAGTTCAGTCATTTCAAAAGCCTCTTCTTTAGTAAGAGCAGTAAAATCCATTAGATGTCTAAATGGTGTTACCATTAAATGCCCATTATTATATGGAAATTTGTTCATAATTACAAAATTATGCTTAGCACGGTATAAAATAAGCCGTTCAGAGTCTTCGTCTGTGTGCTTTGGTATGCAAAAAACACATTCTTCTGGTTTTGGTCCAAGAATGTACTCTAAACGCCATGGGGCCCATAATACCTTTGCCAAGTCTGCAACTCCTTTCCAAGATTACAAAAAAAAGACATTGTATAACTATATACAAATTTCACTTTTTGAGCAAGCCACAATGCATATGATAATATTTATTCAGTTTTTTTTAATCTACTTGGCCTCGCCTCTGCCATAATTTCATTTCATGCATTTTTTTACGTCTGTTGCGCTGCAAAGATTTACATACCAATGGTAAATTTCTCTTATAATCGTATTTCTCACGATATTCATCTGGGCTAAGATTATGTTTTAGTAAATGTTTTTTTGTTATTACCCTAAAGGATTTTCCGCATTCAAGACAAGTAATACTACGTTCTTTAATGGCAGCCTTTGGATTTAACATATTATTTTTACTATCATGTTCATGAGCTTTATCTTCATAAAGCTTACGTAAACCATGAGCTAAGCTCTGCACCATATTCAGTATTTCTTGCTCAGTCATGATGCGCGTACTAGCTTGAGCTTTTACCAAACTCAGAGCCTGTTTATAAAAAAATTCCACAATCTATCCCCAAAATTATTAAAAACATTCAAAAAATAATAAAAAAGATAACATATCCAAGCATGTTTAGCAAGTTTTTTCTAACTAATACGAACTTGGCAAAGCCCATGTCAAAACCATATTATTCAAATTAAAATGCTAATTATTTTTTAAAAAATTAACGATTTATAAACTCTTACCATGTAGTATCCATTTTTCATATAATGTTTTTGCTTTTATGGCTAGTTCCTAAGTAAATAAACACGCAAGCACAGGCCAAAGCCGAAATGCAAGTAAGGGTGACTAATAAGGAGATGAGAGGTTGTAAGCCACGCCACCTCTTGCCCGCCACGAAATCCGGCCAAACTTAATTATAAAAGTGAAACACTTAAGACAAGACAAACAAAACAAAAAAGACTTATATTTTACAATATTAATTAAAATGATAAACAAATTTTAAGTTAGCATCACATGATGCCAAACCAACAAGTGCAAAGCAAAAACTTGACAAGCACTATACCAACCATATAACTAATTCAGGACAAAATTTACTTTTATGAGGTTCTCCATGCCTAATATTCGTTCAACATTCACAGACTCTTGTAACTTTTTCGGAAACACTAACCCTCAAGAACTGGCAAAGATCTACGGTACACCCCTTTATGTTTACAATGAAGAAATCTTACGTGAACGTTGTAAAGAATTTGTAAATCTTTCAGATTATGCCGGCTTTCGTGTTAACTATTCAGCTAAAGCCAATGCTAATCCCAATATTTTAAAAATTGTGAAAGA
>CAYJLD010000009.1:19804-41269 GCA_964371195.1 uncultured Desulfovibrionaceae bacterium
ACACCCCTTTATGTTTACAATGAAAACATACTGCGCACCCGTTGCAATGAGTTAAAATCATTAAGCAACTTGTCAAGCTTCAAGGTAAATTACTCTGCCAAAGCCAATACTAACCTTAGCCTTTTAAGTATCATCAAGGATGAGGGCTGTGTAGTTGATGCTATGAGCCCTGGTGAGTTGGTGATGAACAAAAGAGCTGGATTTGATTGCCATGACATTTTATATGTTTGCAACAATATTTCTGCCGATGAAATACAAAATGCTCTAAATAATAATGTTCTTATTAGCGTAGATTCTCTATCTCAATTAGAATTATTAGGTAGCCTTAATCAAGGTGGCAAGGTTATAGTTCGTTTTAACCCTGGCATTGGCGCTGGACATCATCAAAAGGTCATTACAGCAGGCAAGGAAACTAAGTTTGGCGTTGACCCTGCAACCATGGATGAAGTATTTAATATTCTTGAAAAATACAACTTAACTCTTGCTGGTATTAATCAACATATTGGCTCATTATTCATGGATGCCAATGGATACCTAGAGGCAGTTGAATTTTTGTTAACACTGGCTGAACACCTACCGAAAAATGCTCTTGATACTTTAGAAATCATAGACTTCGGTGGCGGATTTGGAATACCTTACCAAAAATATGCTGGGCAAGAGCGTTTAGATATGCAAGAGCTTGGTACAAAGTTACATGATATATTATCAACTTGGAGCCAAAAAACTGGCTATAAAGGTAAATTTTTTATTGAGCCGGGTCGCTATATGGTAGCTGAATGTGGCGTCTTGCTTGGCACAGTGCATGTTATAAAAAATAATGGTGATAACAAATATGTGGGTACAGATTTAGGCTTTAATGTTCTTGCCAGACCTGTAATGTATGACTCTCATCATGATGTAGAAGTGTACCGCGAAAATGGTAGCCCTGACGATAATTGTTTTGAGCAATCTGTTGTGGGTAATATTTGTGAAAGTGGAGATATTTTGGCCAAAAAACGCAGTCTTCCGCGCATAGAACAAGGTGATATACTTGGTATTTTAGATGCAGGAGCCTATGGTTATGTTATGGCATCAACCTATAATCAAAGGTTACGCCCAGCAGAAGTACTTATTGATAAGCATGGCAATCATCGCCTTATCCGTAGACGTGAGAGTATTGAAGATTTATTAAACTTATATAATATATAACTTAGCCTTAATATAAACTTCTTTTTATATTTAAAATTGCCAGAAATTTATTCCTTTTCTGGCAATTTTATTTCTCAATAAAAATCTTTCATTATTAAATAATTGCATAAAAAAACTTTTGTGTTAAAATAAAATAAAGGCCCTACATCATATGCAACAAAAAGAATTAAGTTTTTCCTTTGCCACCATGTGGCAGTTAACATGGCCACAAATGCTGGTCATGCTATTCTTTTTTTGCATTGGACTTTGTGACGTTTGGGCAGCTGGGCAAGTAAGTAATGATGTGCAAGCGGCGTTTGGTATTGTAGCACAAGGCGCAGTTTTTTTACAAGTTTTAGCATTAGCAACTGGTAGCGGTGCCACGGCAGCCATTAGCCAATCACTAGGCGCTAAACGTGAAAAAAGAGCTAGGCGCTATATAGCTATGGTTATTTTGCTTGCCCTTTGTATAGGTCTTTTAGTCGCCATTGTAGCCTTTTTAGCTAAAGATTTATTCTTTGCTTTTTTGCAAACTCCGGATGATATACTGCCAATTGCTCTATTTTATTGGGGCATTATCTTACTTACCATGCCACTAACCTATGTATTTTCTACTACCACATCTATTTTTAGATCCACAAGGCAGGTAATTCCACCAATATTTGTGGCCGCCACCATGGCCCTTGGCAATTTTTTTGGTAACTTAGGATTTGGACTTGGCTATTTTGGCTTACCAGCCTATGGCTATATAGGTATTGCATGGACAACCTTTGTATGCACAGCTTTTGGAGCAATTTGTAACGTCTTATTATTAAATCAGCGCGGTTTTTTTAATTATAAAAATATACCCCCCTTACGTTGGATGAGGGCTGGATTGCCCTACCTCTTAAAAGTTGCAATACCAGCTGGTGGTAGCCAAATTGTATGGCAAACTGGATATATTGTTTTATTCTCTGTGGTTGCATCGCTACCATTTAACAATGTGCACGCTCTTGCAGGCTTAACAGCAGGCATGCGTTTAGAGGCCATATTATTTTTACCAGGCATGGCCTTTAGCATGACAGCAGCAGTCTTAGTTGGAAATAGTCTTGGAGCAAAAAATATACCGCAAGCCTATCGCCTAGCGCGTATATTAGTTATTTCAGGTGCAACAATTATGAGTATTGTGGCAGCTATCATGTGGCCCTTTATACCATTCCTTGCAGCAGCACTCTCAACATCACCGGAAACACAAGAAATTACACGCAATTACATGTATTTTAACATATTTTCTACCCCATTTACCCTTATTAGCATGATACTAGGTGGGGTTATGACGGGAGCAGGTGCAACGAAGTATAATCTCATGGTTTATGGTAGTAGCTTCTGGTTAATACGCTTACCAATTGCTTGGATATTTGGTCATTATATTTGGCAAAGCGCCAATGGAGTATTTTTGGGCATGGTCCTATCTCAAGTAGTCCAATCATCTATTATGCTTGTGGTATTATATAAGGTTGATTGGACAAGGTTTGCCATGAACGCAAAGGACAAAAAAACTCTAGTAAAACAATGAAGATTATGTAAGAAGAAACACATGAATTATGAATTTGAACCCATAAGCCTTACACAAAGGGAACAATATACAAAATATTGGCAAGCCATGCCAGAGCATTCTATAGATTACAGCCTAACAAATATTTGGGGCTGGAGTAACTATTACCAATTACAATGGAGTTTTAGTGATAAACTTTGCTGGCTTAAACAAGGTAGCACTGATAATCTTTGGGCTCCAGTTGGTAATTGGCTTGATGTTGACTGGCAAGACGAACGCATATTGGATGCTGGCGTAACTTTAACTCGTGTCCCAGAACGTTTAGCTTTAATATTAAAAGAAGCTCTACCCGACAGAGTACAAAGCATTGAAACACGCGGGCAATGGGAATATCTTTATAATACTAAAGATTTAGCTACATTACCAGGTAATCGTTATCACAAAAAACGCAACCATGTTAATGGATTTAAAAAAACTTATGGTGAACCCAATTATAAGGTCATGAATGACACCATTATGGAGGATGTATTAAGCCTTCAAGATGATTGGTGTAAATGGCATGAATGTACTAATTCTGGCGCTCTGTTGGCCGAAAATGAAGCAATCAACAGAGTTCTATCACATTGGGATGATTTTTCTGGACTCATTGGTGGCACTCTATATGTGGACGACACCTTGGTGGCTTTTAGCGTGGGTGAACTTTTAGACAGCACCACCCTTGGTGTTCATTATGAAAAGGGTCATACTGGATATAGAGGGGTATACCAGACCATGAACTCATGCTTTGTTCAACATGCTGGGCTAACTAGTACGGTCATAAATCGCGCCCAAGACCTTGATGAAGAGGGTTTACGCCATGCTAAAAGTAGTTATTTACCAACAGATTTTTTGAAAAAATATACTTTAACAATTGCCCCAGCCTGAGGTTAATTTCATGAAGATGTATATAAATTTTCGCAATTGCATTTTAATAAGCTTGACTTTTTATATAATTTTTCTTTCTGCTTGTGCAACAACGCCACCCATACGTGAAGACAGCCCACTTGCTCAGCGTGGGGTTATAGAAGATTTATATGATTACCCACAAGATTTAATGGTTTACGCTAAAGATTCGCATAAAAATCTATTAAGCAAAACTGCACAACAAGCACAAGATGAACGCTTTAATCGTATATATTTTAGCCCTTGGCAACAACAAAAAGCCTCTTTAAGTCCCAATGCTTTTAAAAATACTTTTGGTTCTGCTAAGGGTTACAATGGCACCATAGCGTGGTCAGAAAATATGTGGCAAAACCTCAAAATAAATGCAGATATTGCTCATTATCCCAATACAGCACGCCCAGCCATTACTACAAGCCAAACTAATTTGCGTGAATTACCAACCTTGCAGCCACGCTACTCAAAGCCCACACCAAATCCGGCTCTAGCTCCCTTTGATTATTTTCAATACTCGGCTCTCCCACCTGGAATGCCATTATTTATCACACAAATTTCGCAAGATGGTTTATGGTATTTTGCAGAAAATCCCCTAGCAGCTGGCTGGGTTCCTTCCATGCATGTGGCCTTTGTTGATGAACAATTTATGACTAATTATAAAAAATCAAATTATGCCGCATTAGTTAAAGATAAAGTAAACTTAAAAGGTAACCAAGGCCAAGATTTAGGTAAGGCGTATATTGGAGCCATATTTCCACTAGTAAACACCGATAAAGCTGGGTTTGATGTGCTCATACCAACGCGTAATAATAAAGGCATGGCAAATATTACCAAGGCAAAACTTGACCATAATAATGCAGTTAAAAAACCATTACCAGCTCAAGCCATGCGTATTGCTAAGATTGGCAATGAAATGATGGCCCAACCCTATGGTTGGGGTGGAACCAATGCATACCGTGATTGCTCATCCACCCTGCATGACCTTTTTGCTCCCTTTGGTATCTGGCTACCGCGCAATTCTGCAGCTCAATATCGCTCTGCTGCCACAAAGCCATTACAAGGTTTAACCCTTAAAGCTAAAGAAGAAACCATAATTAAACATGGCATTCCATTTATGACCTTTTTATGGTTGCCAGGTCATATTGGATTATACTTAGGTGAATATGAAGGTAGAGCTGTAATGTTCCATAATATTTGGGGTATTAGGATTAATGAAGAAGACCATAAGGATAATCGCCATATTATTGGTCGTGCGGTAGTAACATCCCTTGAGCCAGGTCTAGAATTAGATAATGTCAATGAAAATCAGACTTTATTGCATCGCATTGGGGGCATGTCTACCATATCCGGTACAACAATTCGCCCCTAGAAACTAATTTACTTTTCATGCTAACACATCAATATACTATATCAAATGCTGATACAGGTAAGCGTCTAGATATTTTTTTTACTGCATGCTTACCAAATATATCACGCGAAAAGATAAAAAAAGCCATTCAAGATGGATGTTGTACAATTAATAACATCGTAGTGCATAGCCCTTCAACACGCTTAAAGCTTGGTCAAAATATAGAGCTCACATTAGAACAAGCTGCCGAAAATCTTATAGCGGAAGCTGGCGAAATTGATTTAATCTGGCATGATGCTGACATAGCTGTATGCAATAAACCAGCTGGAATAACAGTACACCCTTGCCCATCATGCCCTTCAGGCACATATATTCAACGTGTAGCTAGCCACTTTCCTACTTTGCTTAAGCAAGAAGGGTTACGTCCTGGAATTGTGCATAGATTGGACAAAGATACTAGCGGTCTGATGCTTATAGCATTAACAGAAGCTGCAAGATTACGCTTAAGTGAGGATTTTGCTTTAAGGCGAGTACAAAAAACCTATTTAGCCTTGGTGCATGGTTTACCACCAAAAGAGGGTGAAATTAAAGAACCTATTGGGCGCCATCCTCAAGTTAAGGTAAAAATGGCCATTGTCGAGCAAAACCATGGTGGGCGTGAAGCCCATAGCATTTGGAAAAGACTTTATGCTGATCCTGAGCATAGATTTTCATTAATAGAAATAAGCATTTTAACTGGCCGCACTCATCAAATACGTGTGCACATGGCTCATCTTGGCTATGCTCTTTGGGGGGATAAAGTCTATGGGTCAAAAGAAATAATGAAGCATGAGCAAGATATGGCACAACGTCAGATGCTGCATGCTTGGAAGATTAATTTTAGTCATCCGCAACATAATAATGCATTAAGTTTTTGCATCCCACCTCCCCACGATATGCTAGAGTGCGCTCTAAATCTAAGTGTAAGCTTACAAAAAATAATTATTGTTGGCCTACCTGGTAGCGGAAAATCTACAATATTACAAATTTTTAATGAAAAAAACATACCTACTTTCAGCGCTGATGCTACGGTAAAAAAACTTTACAGCCCAGGTGCTGCTGGGCATAATTATTTTTTAAAACGTTTCGGCAAGACATGCATCGCCCACCCCAAGGCAGAAGTTAATCGTGAAGTTCTGCGAGAACTTATGCAAGATACTAATATTCGCCAAGAAGTAAATAGCTTTATCCATACTTTAGTATATGAAGAATTAGAAAATTTTTGGAAAATTTGCCAAGAAAATGGCCATATTTTTGCTGTGGCTGAAATACCTCTTTATTTGGAAAATGGTCGCCCTTATACTAAAAATACGCATATTATTGGCCTTAAATGTAATCAAATGACACGCTATAATCGCTTGCAAAATGAACGTAAATGGTCAGAAGAGCAATGCCATAGTATGGATAGTTGGCAATGGGCCGAGGAAAAAAAATTATCTGCATGCGACACCATAATAGACAATAGCAAAAATATTGTTAATTTAGACAGTTGCATTGACAATATATTAGAACAACTAAAAACAAAATTAGATGAAGCAAAAATTAAGCTAACAAAGCATTTACAAAAGCTTTGGCAATAAGTATCGTAGGTATGAGCAAAACAATTTTAAAACCTAATTTAGAGAATAATCATGGAAATATGTATAGCCTATATGCGCGGAGCTCCAGTAATGCTACGCTTAGAAGACAAACTAGTATATATTGATAATGAAATTCAACCCATCAATGGATTAACCAAGGAAGACTTAGAGGACTTTTCAAAATCCATTGCCTCTATACCTTTTGGACCAGACCACGAGGGTTATAGAGCATTAGTCAATGCTAAACGTACGGTATTTTTGTCTAACTTGCTTGGAAAAGCTGTAAGTGACGAGTGCGTTGATAAAATTTCGCATATTTTAGATAGCGTGCACTATGATGTGCTAGAATATTTAGGCGAATATGAGGAAGATTAATCAGGCTTAATTATAAATTCTTTGGACTTTCTAATTATATTTTCTAAATCAGACACTGCAAACCAATGTATGTTTTTTGCAGCCCTAAACCAAGTCAATTGCCTTTTGGCGTAGGCACGAGTATTTTTGCGCCAAAGCTCAATGCAGTCGTCAAGGTTTAAGCCTTCACACAGATGCGCATATAACTCTGCACAACCAATACCTGACCATGCTGGTGCGTTTTTATCAGCACAAATATCTAAGGCTGCTCTAGCTTCATCTAAGGCACCAGCTTGCAACATAAGCTCAATACGCATACCCAAGCGCGGGGTTAAGTCATGAAGTGTTGTATCAACACCCATGTAAAATGCCTTAATTTCCGGCTTTGGCATGGCATGCTCATGCCACCAAGTAAAAGTTTTACCTGTAGCAACATACACTTCTAAAGCTCGTACTACCCTTTGGCTATCATTTGGATGAATACGCTTTGCATAGATGGAATCAATGCCCATGAGCTCTTTGTGTAAATTAGGCGCACCCTCTTGTTTTAAGCGCAAAGCTAATGCCTTTGAAACTTGCTCATCAATGGATGGAATTTTAGCAATGCCTTCTAGCAAAGCCTTAAAATATAGGCCTGTCCCACCAACAAAGATGGGGATTTTGCCTCGTCCACAAACATCACGAGCAACATCTAAGGCCATATCCACAAACTTACCAGCAGAAAGTTTTTGTTCTATGGGCATAAATCCATAGAGATGATGAGCACAAAAAGCAAGCTCAGACACACTTGGCTGAGCTGTGATAATTGGAAAATGCTCATAAACTTGCCTTGAGTCCGTATTTATAACTTCGCCATTTAGCTCTTTAGCAAGGTGCAAGGCTGCTTCGGTCTTTCCAGCCCCTGTGGGACCTGCAAGGCATAAAGCTAGCATTTGCTTACTCATAAATTCTTAAATCCACCGGCAGAAGGTGATAAACATGGCGTGCCTTGCCTTACCTCACCTGAGACATATTTTTTATGCAGGGCAGCTGCCACATTATCTGGTACAAGGTCATTAACCTCACCACCATGGCTAGCGGCGGCTTTAATAATTGTTGAGCTAATAAACAACCACTGATAGTCAGTCATTAAAAATACTGTTTGTATTTCACGGCGCAACTTTCTATTCATTAAAGCTAACTGAAACTCATACTCAAAGTCAGACACAGCCCTAAGCCCACGCAAAATAACTTGTGCACCACGCCTTGCTACATAGTCTACCAATAGCCCAGAAAATGGCTCAACCACTGCTTCTGGCACATCGGCCAAGGCTTCTTTAGCAAGTAAAACTCGCTCATCATGGTTAAATAGTGGATTTTTAGGCGTGTTATCAGCTACGGCAACAACCACAGTATCAAAAATTTCACATCCACGTCTAATAAGGCTTACATGCCCATTGGTAATGGGGTCAAATGTGCCAGGATATATGGCTACTCGCTCTTTCTTAATTCCCATAATATTACTCTTGTTTGCCCAAAGGTACGCTCAGTAAGTACCCCAAGTTTTTCATGTGCCGTATCTGGCATAAATTTGATGGAGGATTCCACCTCAGCGGTAATAATGCTTTGTTCATGCACCCAATTATTGCGCATAAGGCGATTTAATGTAGGCTCAAGCAAGTTTTTACCATAGGGGGGGTCAATAAAAATGACATCAAAAGGATTAGCGGGCCTAGTATTTAATATTTTTAACACATCTTGCTTCATGATTGAACAATGCGCATTATCTATTCCTAATATATTCATATTGTCTTCAAGACAACGCACAGCTTGAGCAGAGTTTTCCACCAACACAGCTTTTAGTGCCCCTCTGCTTAAACATTCAAAAGCAAGAGAACCACTGCCAGCAAATAAGTCTAGGGCTGTGCTTTTAGACCAAACAATACCCCTTGACTCAAGCATGGAAAAAAGAGCTTCACGCACCCTAGACATGGCTGGCCTATAGCCAGGCCCTTGCACTGTCTTTAAGGTCCTTCCTCTATAAATACCTGAAATAATACGCATTATAATTTTAGCAATAATTTAGTTAATTCATAATTAAGGTTGGCCATTTGCTCACCAATTTCCACTTGCTCATCCCATGGTCTTTGCTCAAAATCATACATTTTCTTTTGCAAGGATTTTATCTTGCCATCAAGCTCTGACTGTAGAAATGCCCAGTCCACACTTTTAACGCTTTGCGTCGACTTTTGCAACACTGGCATGGCATTTGGCATAAGTTGTATAGTTTCTAAATAGTTAGGAATAATTACTTCTATGCCGTACAATTCATTTAATTTTGTAGCAAGCACATTTTGAGCTTTTTCTTCACCATGAGTTAAAACAATACGGCTACCTTGCGTAACTGCTGGTTTTATCCATTCCAAAAGCTGACTTTGTCCGGCATGGGCCGAAAAACCGCCAATGGTAAAAATCTTAGCCGCAATAGGAATATCATCACCAAAAAGCCTTATGGAAGCTGCTTTTTCTACAATTTTACGCCCTGGTGTACCAACGCTTTGATAACCCACAAAAACAATGCTAGCCCCAGTTTTCCAGATGTTATGCCTTAAATGATGCCGAATACGCCCAGCATTACACATACCACTGGCCGAGATTATTATGGCAGGACCAACCAAATCATTAAGCAGGCGTGATTGATCAGCTTGCATGGTATAGTTAAGCTTTGGTAAATCAAAAGGATCTTCACCCTTTGCTAAAAGGGCTTTTGCATCTTCATCAAACAAGTTTGAATGCTTACGAAAAACATCTGTTGCACGTATGGCTAGTGGGCTATCCACATAAATGGGTATATCTTTGGGTAGTAGGTTTTTTGCATTTAATTGATGCAGACAATATAAAATTTCTTGAGTGCGTTCGACGGCAAAAGAGGGGATAATCACCTTTTCACCATGTTCATAGCTGTATTTTATGGCTTCAGCTAGCTCTACACTTGGCTCTATAGTTTCATTATGTTCACGGTCACCATAAGTAGACTCCATAAAAACATAATCTGCCGGCAAGGGTGGTGCGGGGTCACACACAATAAGCGTATTGGGTTTACCAATGTCACCAGAAAACAATGCACTAACCTTCTCACCATCCTCAATTGCTTCAATATAGATAAAGGCTGAGCCTAAAATATGCCCAGCATCATAAAAGGTTACTGTAATACCAGGGTGCGGTTCAAAGCTTTGCCCATAAAAAACTTCATGTAAAAGGGGCAATGTTTTGGTAGCATCATCTGTATTATAAAGCACTTGTACTAATTCTTTTTTTCCTCTACGCTTATATTTTTCAGCCTTAAACCTAGCTTCCATCTCCTGAATATGCGCACTATCTAGTAGCATTATTTCCAAAAGATTTAATGTAGGTGCCGTGCAATATATTGGTTTATTAAAACCATCCTTTACCATACGCGGCAAAAGCCCAGAATGATCAATATGTGCATGAGTCATCAGTATAAAATCTATACGTGCAGCATCATATAAATCCGTATTAAAGTTACGCTCTTCAATGGCTTTATTGCCTTGATGCATACCACAATCAACAGCAAATCGCGCTCCACACGCTTCAATCATGTAGCAAGAACCAGTAACTGTTTTTGCTGCTCCTAAAAATTGAACCTGCATAAACCCTCCGCATATTAAATAAGTTAATATAGAGTTTGGTTTGCATTATGCCTTTAGTATAAGATAATTGCAAGCTCTTAAAAAATAGTTTTGCATCTTTAATATTTATAACTTGCGGATAAATACATAGCAAGATATAGTGATTTTGTATCTTTAATGTCCTAGCAAAGGGAAAAAATATGTTAGCTAATTTCAATAGTATTGATGAACTTTCAAGCGGCACTGAATCTTGGAGAGTTATTCGCATATTGGCCGAAATGGCTACTGCTTTTGACACCTTAAATGCTGTTGATAAACATTGTATATCCATTTTTGGCTCAGCTCGCGCAAAGCCTGACTCACCACATTATAAAGCCACAGAAAAAATTGCCAAATTGCTGGTGCAAGAAGGTTATGGTGTTATTACTGGTGGTGGCCCTGGTATTATGGAGGCTGGCAATAAAGGAGCTAGTGAGGCAGGCGGCCCTTCCATTGGGCTACACATTCACCTTCCACATGAGCAAGATTGTAATAAATATGTACAAACCCGTTGTAATTTCAGATACTTTTTTGTACGTAAATTTATGTTTGTCAAATATGCCGTAAGCTATGTTGTTATGCCTGGTGGCATAGGAACCATTGACGAACTTTCCGAAGCCTTTGTGCTAGCTCAAACCAAACGCATAAAGCCTTTTCCTATTATTTTATACGATTCAAAGTACTGGAACGGACTGCTAGACTGGCTCTACACTACCATGGCTAACGAAGGCTATATTTCTGAGCAAGAGTTACAAAACATCATTACTGTTTGCGATGACCCTCAAGAGGTTGTTAATATAATTAAAAAATTTGTAATAGTATAAAAATTTATAAGCATGTCATATGATTTTAACAATATAACAACTATACCCTTACTTAATCCCATGCCTACTGCTCCTACGGGTCATACTTGGCATGGGCTTATGAAGCTTGCCCTTAATGAAGCAAGCAAGGCAGAGCAAATGGGTGAAATTCCTGTGGGGGCTGTTATAATCTCTAAGCAAGGAGAAATACTTGCAGCAGCCCATAATCAATGTATTACATTAAATGACCCCACTGCCCATGCCGAAATTTTGGCCTTACGCATAGCGGGCCAAAAACTTAATAATTATCGCCTAAATGATGCTATTATGATTGTTACACTTGAGCCCTGCCTTATGTGTGCTGGTGCTTTGGTTCATGCAAGACTAAATGGCGTTGTCTATGGTGCAGCAGATAGACGCGCCGGTGCCATAAATTCTTGTTGTGATGGTTTAAATTATGCTTTTCTAAATCACACAACGTGGCATATGGGCGGAGTTTGTAGTGATGAATGTGCTAAAATATTAAAAGATTTTTTTATAAAAAGGAGTAAACAAAAGCTTTAGACATACACAATCAGCATTCAAAATATATAAGGGCCTGCACAATTATTTTTTAGTTCTATTTATGTGCTTTTGCGAAAAATTTTCATTTGCTTAAAAATTTACTCATTCAGGTGTTTTATTCATATTTATATTTTATTTGTAAGCTAGCCCTTAAAATTGAAGATACCAAGTAACACAAATCGTAAATATGTAATCTCCCAGCCTCAAAGCATAATTCTTGCTTGCCAAAACTTGCTTTGCCTATTATTACATGCCTCTCATATACAATCAAACGGAGTTCACCATGTCCCTAAGCTTAGGTATTGTTGGCTTACCCAATGTTGGTAAGTCCACACTTTTCAATGCATTAACCAAGGCCCAAAATGCTCAAGCTGCCAATTATCCCTTTTGCACCATTGAACCAAACAAGGCCACAGTTGCAGTACCGGATGCACGCTTAAATGTTTTAACTGAGCTTGCAAAGCCACAAAAAACCTTACATGCCAATGTTGATTTCATAGATATTGCTGGCCTTGTGCGTGGAGCTAGCACAGGTGAAGGCCTTGGAAATAAATTTTTGGCAACCATACGTGAATGCGCCGCCATTGTACATGTGGTGCGCTGCTTTGAAGATGAAAACATCACCCATGTTGACGGCAAGGTTGATCCATTACGCGATATAGAAACCATTGAAACTGAGCTTTTACTATCTGACATTCAATCTACTGAAAGACGTCTTGAACGATTACGCAAACAACGAGGCGATAAAGCAATACAGGCCCTAGCAGACCAAGTCTCCACCTTGCTCAAACATTTAAATGATGGAAATCCTGCCAGCACCTTTGATAGACCTGAGGGCGATGCTTTTGCTACACAATGGCGTGAAATGGGCTTAATTACAGCAAAAAAAGTTATCTATTGTGCCAATGTTGATGAAGATGCCATGATTGATGGTAATGATTTTGTTGAGAGTGTTAAAGATTTAGCAAAGCAGCGCCAAGCCGGATTTACCATTGTATGCGCTAAGATTGAGGAGGAACTTCAAGGTCTTAGCGATGAAGAGCAATTAGATATGCTTCAATCATTTGGTATTGAAGCAAGCGGACTTGAGCGTATTATTAGCACGGGTTATGCTACCCTTGGACTGTGTAGTTATTTTACTGTAGGTGAAAAAGAAGTACGTGCTTGGACCATACGCCAAGGCTGGAAAGCCCCACAAGCTGCAGGAGTTATTCATACAGACTTTGAGCGTGGTTTTATTCGAGCAGAAGTCATAGCTTATGCTGACTTTATCGAGCATAAAAGCGAAGCGGCTTGTCGATCTGTTGGCGTTTTACGAACTGAGGGCAAGGAATATATTGTTAAAGATGGTGATGTAATACATTTCTTATTTAATGTATAAAAAAATACTTATACTATAAAACCTCCTTTGATTAACTGATTGCAAGTTAAAACAAAGGAGGTTTTTTATTATAATATGTGAAATTAATGTGTTAAAGTTTGGGTTAGTTTTTCCAAAGCTTGGTCAATGGTAAATGTTGCAGCCTTTTGGCTAGGCGGAAACTCAACATAACTTGCTAAATGCTTGCCTACAACCTCTTGCGCAATGGGGAGGGTAAAAGCATGGTCAAGTAACCAAGAATAATAACTATTGGACGTTACATCAGCCCGTTCAAATGGATCAGTACGCAAATTAAACATTTTGGGAATACGCAAAGACACAAAGGGCTCCATCCACACGGCCAATGTACCAGCTGCTCTTTGCTCCATAAAGACAAATTTGAAGTTATCAACACGCAAAGCTAACAAGTCCCCATCATCAGAGAAATAAAAAATTTCACGCCGTGGAGTTTTTTCTTCCTTGCCTGTTAAATAGTTCATAATATTATATCCATCTAAATGCACTTTAAATGTTGTTTTACCAATTTTATAACCTTTTTTAAGCTCTTGCTTTATATTAGGATCACCAGCAGCTGCTACTAAGGTAGGGAACCAATCTAGCGATGAAACAATACCATTATTAACACTGCCAGGAGCTATTTTTCCTGGCCAACGTATCATAGCAGGAACTCTAAATGCTCCCTCCCAATTAGTATTTTTCTCACTTCTAAAAGGAGTCATACCAGCATCTGGCCAAGAATTCATATGTGGCCCATTATCTGTTGTATAAATAACTATGGTATTTTCATCTAATCCAGCCTTACTTAAAGCTTGCAGTACAGAGCCAACATTTTTATCATGATCAATCATAGCATCTGCATAAAGGCTCATAAAGTAACCACTTTGCCCTACACTTTCAGGCTTCACATGAGTTTTTAAGTGCATGTGAGTGAAGTTTAGCCACATGAAAAATGGTTTTTTTTCATCCTTACGCTTAGCTATATAATCAACTGCCCTTTGGGCTATGTCATCATCAATGGTTTCCATGCGCTTACTGGTTAAAGGTCCAGTGTCCTCAATGCGCCCATCGGCAAAAGAATGTAGCACTCCACGTGGGCCAAATCTTTTCTTAAATTCTGGACTTTTAGGATAATCAGGATGTTCTGGCTCTTCCTCAGCATTTAAATGATAAAGGTTGCCATAAAACTCATCAAAACCATGATTGGTGGGTAAAAACTCATCCCTATCACCTAAATGATTTTTACCAAGATGTATGGTATCATAACCACGAGATTTTAAAACCTGTGCTATGGTTACATCCTTGTCCTGTAAGCCAATTTTAGCACCAGGCATACCTACCTTACTAAGGCCTGTACGAAATGGAATTTGGCCTGTTATAAAAGCAGATCTACCAGCGGTAGAGCTTTGCTCCGCATAATAATCAGTAAAAATCATACCCTGTTTAGCAATACTATCAATATTTGGAGTGTTATAACCCATAAGCCCAAGAGAATAAGCAGAAACATTAGTCAAGCCAATGTCATCACCAAAAATCACCAAAATATTCGGCTTTTTTTCCACAGCAGCCATGGCAGGTTTACCAAGCACAGCATTACCAAGCATAGTTACACAAAGCGGGATAGTCACTGTAGCAATTTTTTGAAAATGAATTTTACACAACTTCTGAAACATGTTACCTCCATACATACGTTAAAATTTTACTATTGCTTAGCACATAAAACAGTCAATATAAATTGAATACTATATTTATTTCATATTGCCTTGCAAGCATAAGTTGGCAATTTGCTTAATTTGTGGTTTGGCATGGTCATAAAATTGCTTAAAACCAATACATAAATAATTGAGAGGATGTATACCTTGTGCAGTTTTAACAAAACGATGTCTAGGACATTGCCCCCAGCACCAAGTACCATGAACACAATGTAAACATTCAAAGGCAAGTTCTTGTTGTTTTTGAAACGCAAAATCTTGCTGTTTAGCTGAAAAAACTAAATTTCTTAAAGGTTTATCTTGAATATTTCCAAGACAATATTCAGCATTTACATAATGATCACAGCTATATACGCTACCATCTCGCTCTATGGCAACACCTTTACCACAAATTTCACCTGTAGTGCATAATTGCGCTGGCAAGCCCATGGCTTGGGCTACAGCAGTCTCAAACCAGTTGACTAAAACATGGCCTAAATCATGCTCTAGCCATTCATCAAAAATAGTGCAAAGAAATATCCCCCAATCTTCAGGAATAACAGACCATTGTGTAACAAATTTTTTTGCTTTTGATGAATTAATGTACTGTTTTTCATAAGGCAGAGTTTTTTTACCCCAATACTTAGGGGCGTGACTTGTAAAAACTAATGGCTCAACACAAGGATTAAATTGTACATAGCTAGACCCCAAAGTCTTGGTTAAAAAACTATAAACTTCTAAGGGATATTTTACATTATGGCTATTTATAGTGCTTAAGGTTGTAAAAGGCACATCATGGGCTTGCAAATATTCAAGCCCTTGCATTACCTGTTTAAAACTACCCTCTCCACTCTTATTGAGGCGAAACTTATTATGCAAATTTTCAGGGCCATCAATGGACAAGCCAACTAAAAAATCATGTTCTTTTAAAAATTTAGCCCAATTTGCATCTATCAATGTGCCATTGGTTTGCAAGGTATTGGCAATATTCTTTTTATTAACATTATATTTTTCTTGCAAGGCCATTGCTTTCTCAAAAAAAGATACACCCAAAAGCGTAGGCTCACCCCCTTGCCATGAAAAAACAACTTCTTTATGTTCATTGCTTTCAATGTATTGAGCAATCATGGTCTCAAGTGTGTCATCACTCATTACCAGTAAATCCGAAGAAGATTTCAACAAAGATTGCTTATGCAAATAATAACAATAAGTACAATCAAGGTTACAGCGTGCCCCAATGGCCTTAATCATTAGATGAAAGCGATGCTTTAACCTATCTTGATCAATGTATATTTTTTTATTTTTATTTTGCACACCATACATAAGATATACCTAATTATTTGCACTTATTACGCACTTGCCTGCACACACCCATAAGCGCATCGTACTCATGTCGACGAATACTCACCCTCCCCAAGAAGCGGCGTAAAGGCATGAGAAAATAATCGGGGTTATCTCCATGTAAATAGTCAATTTGTAAGAGCATATCCTTAAGATGTTCGTAAAGACGAGCCTGATCTTTGGCCGAAATTCGAATGGGACTATCCTCTACCCTATTTTCATGTTTATATGGTTTTTGTATGGCCTTAAGGCATTCATATAACAATAGTAGTGTCGCCTGAGCCACATTAAGAGATGAAGCTCCAGCCGTAGGAATTGTGACTAAACGCTGGCAGCACTCAATTTCTTCATTGGTAAGACCCTTATCTTCCGGACCCATGACAATGGCAACTCGCGTATTTTCCTGCAAGGCTACACAAATCTCTTGAGCTGCCTGTTCTGGACTCAAAAGTTCACGCCGCCACCCCCCAGTTCTGGCAGTGCTACCAACAACTAGACCATAAGGGGCAATTGCCTCATTTAATGAGCCATAAATATTAATATTTTCAAGAATATCTTTTCCTCTAGGTGTGGCCAATGGTAAGGCTTTTTGTATTTCCCAAAGCTCTGGGCTAACAAGGCTAATATGGTCTGCGCCCATATTAGCACAGGCCCTAGCAACCATGCCAATATTTTCAGGAAAACGACTCTTGACCAATACCACATCAAGCCCACTTAAATTGGGTAATGTAGATGAATAATTACTCACGTTCATTATACCACATATGGCATGAATAGTTGAACATGTTGCACAGGAGCAGGAATTTCTGGCCAAATATATCGCCCAGTAACGGCAAGCATAGCACCACCAACGCCACATTTACAAACAGTACCCAAGAAGCGACCCATCATAGCCCCAAATGCCGCCTCATACGAATCTTTTAAAGAACGACCTTTGAGTTTTTCCATAATAAAACAGCCCACAAAAGCCCCAATAAGCGCACCTATCAATGCACCAAGCCCAAAAAAGAGCGGAGCAAGAACAATGGCCCCCACGATGGCACCCACAACACCGGCAAAAGTCCCAGAAGATGTAGAACCATACTTTTTAGCCTTCATTACCTGTAAACCAAGTTCTAACACTTCACCAATTACAGCAAGACCAATAATAATAGCAAAAAAAACATAGCCCATTTGAGCAGTATCTGGATAAATATATTTCCACAAAGCAATAAGGCCAACTATAATCCAATTTGCTGGTAAACTAAATATATTTAAGAATAAAACCAGTGTTAAAAGCCCCATAAATCCTGTGGCTAAAATATAAGTAAGACCAGATGGTATCATTAATTCCATAGTTTTTCTCGTAAATCCTGCACCCGAACGGCTTTGCCCTCAGTAGTCGCTATACTACCAGACTGCACTAGCTCAATTTTTGGCGTAATTAAAATTTCATCACGTAAACGCCTAGCAATAGAAGATTGTAAGTTACGCAATATACGCATATCTTCAACAAAGTATTCTTCACGAATTTCTACTTGCACGCGCATATCGTCGGAAATACCATTATTTTCAAGTATAATAAGGTAGTTTTCCCCAACTTCACTAAAAGTCATGAGCACTTGTTCAATTTGCATGGGATATATATTAACACCCTTAATTATAAGCATATCATCAGCACGACCCAATATACGCTCAATGCGCCTGTGCTTACGCCCACAAGGACAATCTCCCACTATAAAACGAGTTAAATCACGAGTGCGATAACGTACAATGGGCATGCCTTGGCGGCAAAGACTAGTCATAACAAGCTCACCAACTTCACCATCAGGCAAAGGCTCACCGGTTTCTGGGTCCACAATCTCAGGCAAGAATGCATCTTCCCAAACGTGTAAACCGTTTTGACACTCACATTCAAATGCAACACCTGGCCCATTCATCTCAGAGAGACCATATGAGTTATAAACCTTCATATTAAATAATTTTTCAATACGGTTACGATATTCTTCAGTATATGGCTCAGCTCCAACAAGAGCAATGCGCAAAGGCAAATCAGCAGGATTTTCACCATCTTTTTCCAAGTGACCGCCCAAGATTAAAGCATATGAAGGTAATATATGCACTACAGTGGTTTGAAAATCCTTTACCAACTTAATCTGGCGACGTGAATTACCAGCTCCAGCTGGTATTGTTAAACAACCTAAACGCTCCGCACCATAATGTATGCCTAAACCTCCAGTAAAAAGGCCATAACCAGACATATTTTGAAACACATCTTCACGCCTAACACCAGCCATATGCATACTGCGAGCCATAAGATCAGACCAAGAATTAAGGTCATTTTGAGTATGACAAATGGCCGTAGGAGTTCCTGTTGTACCACTTGAGCAATGCATACGCACAATCTCAGATCGCGGTACGCACAAAAGTCCCGTAGGATAATTGGCCCGTAAGTCATCCTTCGTGGTGAAAGGTATTTTACGTATGTCATCAGCACTTTGAATGGATGCTGGACTTATTCCAGCCTCAGCAAACTTTTTGGCATAAAAATCACACTTTGTGGCCTGCTCGATGGTAGTTTTAAGCCGTGTATACTGTGCATTTTCTATCTCATCACGATTCCACAACTCTGCTTGATCAAAAACTTCCATAACTCTATTCCCCTTTTATATATCTAGCCCGAAAAGCTCTTAAAAGGCCAAAACAACCTGCTAACATCATGTCACCATGAGGAGCAATGCATTGACCATAACCATGTAAAAATTCACGCTGCGGACCAAGTAGGTAAGTAGGACTAAATGCCCCTGCTTCCTCAGGTATTTTAGCAAAAGCAGTACCATGACCTCCAGTCTCGCGTACCTGCTCATCCGGTAACCAACCAAGACGAAATTCATTCAAATCTTGTAAATACTCTTCAAGACTACGCTGACCTGTATGATGCTCAAAAATGGCCCAAACCTTCTCCTGATACACCAATGCCGCTACTATGTGGCTATTACCAACATTAATAATGCTTATACCCTCACGCCACGAACGCTCACGCACCTCTGGCGCACACAATGCCCCCAATATGGCTGCTGTGCCTGTATCGCAAACTAAACCACCGCTAAATTGCTGTATGGTCAAAAGACGAGTAAGCTCAGCTGGAACACTATCATATAACCACTCTTCCGCTGCATTAGATCGCTCAAGCAATTTACGCCAAGCTAACATGCGTCCAAAACGATTACCTTGCAAATGTATTCCATGATCTTGAGCTGCCGCCAAAACAATATTAGGTGTTGGTAAACCCAATTGCTGTAGGAAATGCTCCCAAAAATTTGGTGAATAATCAGCTAAATATATAGGCACAGCATCATAAGGGGCTAACTCTGTAATGGTAATGCCCATGCTCTTAACACGCTCAATATCATCATGCAAAGCAGCAGCAGCACTACTGGAACACGATACAGCATAACCAGCCTTTAAATGGGCACTTAGCGCCCTAAAAAAACCACCACCCATATTATGACCATAAAGCCAAATATGACGCTTCTCGGCTGTAAGTGATAAAATGCGCTCAGCTATCATACGCGCTGGTGTGGGTATAACAAAACGTGGCCAATTTTCTGGTGTCATATGTGGCCTTGCTAAAAGCACGTCTTGCGTACCGCTACCTATATCCAAACACAATATTGGACCAGTCTTTGCCAAAAATTGAAATTCACTTTGAAAATCTTGGGACATAACACCCTCAACATTAAGATGACAAAAGATTATTATAGCTTTATTACTCAAACTAAGCAAGTATAGCCCATATGCAAACCTTAGAACTCCAAAATAACTTCGCACATTAGCATACCTAACAATAATTTAAATTAAATAGATAATATACTTATATGTATGCAATTCTTTGAAACCAATACATACCCCCTAAACCAATAAAATAAAAAAATCACACATATTAAATTTAAACTCAAATCAAAAAATAGCTTGCCAATACGTGAAGTTTTCTATATAGAACTCTTCGCGCCGAGGTGGTGGAACTGGTAGACACGCTATCTTGAGGGGGTAGTGGCAATAGCTGTGCGGGTTCGAGTCCCGCCCTCGGCACCAGTGATTATAATAGATTACAAGAGGTTACAGCAAGTCATTGTAACCTCTTTTCTTTTGTAAAAACGCATTACAAGTTTCAAAACTAAAATACTAACAATATTGGAATTTATCTTGATATTTTATTGTGTTGATGAAAGAAGAAAATTTTAATATGGGTGAATGTGGGATTGTTGTCAGATAGTGTCATTAAATTGCGAATTTTCGAGTTTTATCAAGGAAGATGAACAAGCTTTGAGAGCATGTAGACACAGGTGAAAAAGCTCGTGAAATCTGATGCAAATAAAAACGAAAAGACGCATTTAACGACATTATTACACTAAAACAATGAGCTATTTATTCTCACTTGCCTTCTTTTTTTCTGGTGGTAGCGGCAAAAGCACATTGCCATCGGCTTCTACCAGTGAAAGAGCACGTGTGGGACATGCTTCCATGCAGGCAGTGATCCTTTTGCCTTCATGCTCACGCCAACCAGCACACATATCACAACGTACCGCAACCTCACGCCTTGCTCGTTGCGCCATGGTTTCTTCACCTGTCCCCGGCATACCAATACTTTCTAGGGAAATCGCCCCATAAGGACAAACAAAAATACACATTTTACAAGAAGCACAAAGTTGCACATGCATGGTTATGGTGCCATTTTTTTCTTGCTGCAAAGCCTTGGTAGCGCAAACGGCAACGCAAGGTGCAGTCTCGCATTGATGGCAACGCACTGTGGTCTTAAAATCTTCACCCTTAACGACATGCACACGCGAAACCAATTCATTGCGCCGCTTCATGGCCTCCTTAAAGGTTAAGCCATGATGTGCTGCAATGCAGGCCACTTCACAACGCCGGCACGCACGACATTTATCAGGTACAATTTGAATATGTTCGCCCATGTTATTTCCTTATCTTACAGCATTTTAAGTTGACATCACTAATGCCAACTTATTAAAGGCACACTTGCTTTGGCACTTAACAGCGCAAATAAATTGCGCTTATGCCT
>CAYJLD010000010.1:0-40874 GCA_964371195.1 uncultured Desulfovibrionaceae bacterium
AAAACGCAAACCAACTTGCCAAGCGTTTTGTTTTTTAAGAAATTTTTGAGATATTACATAGCACGATGTTAAAAATGCAGGATTTTTTTTGTCAGCATGAACTGTGTTTAACATTAATAGGCAAAGCAAATGTTCACCTAGTTTAAACCTTTGACTTTGTTCATCCTCACCATATTCTTGTGTAAATAACAATCGCATGCCACCAGCAGAAATATTTTTTAATTTCATTATATTATCTTTGCGCGGATTGTAGGTAAAGTTAGGCTTTGTTAAATTTTTTTTAGTACTTGGTAGAGGTTGGCTTGGGCCAAGTTGCCAAAGTCCTATGGCTTGAATGCTTCCACTTGGAGGTGCGCAACGTAGAGATTTACGTTTTTGTCCTGGCTCAATATGAGTGGGAATACCAAAAATTACATTAGTAAAGTCTTTGCGTCTTGAGGTCTCAATGCATACAGCGTTAAAGTTAAAAAAGGCAATTTTTTTACTTTGCATGATTTGGAAAAAAATTTTGCAAGTACAATGTTTTAACTGTTGCGCTGCAAAGGTATCAATTAATTCAATATTAATTTGATTGTTGCCTGAAATGGAGCAAACTCCTTCGCAAGATGTGCCCTCTAAATCGCCATTTAAAACTTCAATGCGAAATTTACTGCGCTGAGCTATGGACTTATTAATAAGCTCTGCAATGAGGCGCTTTTTGCGTGCATTATGTCTATAGTGAAATAGCTTTGCTCTACCAAGAGGGATAATCCAATATAAAAATATGGCCAGTAAAATGCAGGAAGTAAAAAAAAGAACTACTTGATATAATTGCATAGTATTATACAGCGTTAATACTTTGAATTTTTCTTAAATGAATTTCAAGGCAATTTAAGGCTGCCGGTGTGACACCAGATATTCGTCCAGCTTGTCCCAAAGTATGTGGTTTTAAAGTGTTGAGTTTTTCTATTACCTCAATGGAAAGTCCGGCCACATTAGTATAATCAATATTTTGAGGAAGAGGCATATTTTCTAAACGCGAAGCGCGTTGGACTAACTGTTCTTGACGTTCAAGGTAACCAGCATATTTTATTAATGTTTGGCTTTCCTCTTGTACTTCGTTTTCAAAATTTTCAATGCTTTTACAAAGAGGCTTTAAATGCTCAAGACTAAGGGCTGGTCTGCGTAATAATTCGGCTAAAGTCATGGATTTATCGCTAATACTTTCATTAGCAGAGGATAAAACTGTATTTAATTTGTCATCGGCTGCATGGCGAGTAGTTTGTAATATATTGTTTAATTTATCTACATTAGTATACTTTTCTTCAAACCTTTCCCACTGCCCAGCATGTAATAATCCAATCTCATGCCCTTTAGCCGTCAAGCGATAATCAGCATTATTTTCACGTAGTAGCAAACGATATTCAGCACGTGAAGTAAACATACGATATGGTTCAAGTGTACCAAGTGTAATTAAATCATCAATAAGAACAGCCATATAAGCTTTTTCACGCCCTAAGATAAATGGCTCACACTCACGCAATTCATTAGAAATATTAATGGCAGCCCAAAGCCCTTGAGCAGCAGCTTCTTCATAACCAGATGTGCCATTGATTTGCCCAGCATGCCATAATCCTGGAATTTTACGTGTTTCTAAAGTGGGTTTTAATTGTACTGGATTTACATAGTCATACTCTATGGCATAACCAGGGCGTAACATATGGGCCTGCTCAAGACCAGGAATAGTTGCTAAGAGTTTTAATTGTATATCTAAGGGTAGTGAGGTGGAAATGCCATTCATATAGCATTCGGGACTGGTTAGACCTTCAGGCTCTACAAAAATTTGATGTCTATGTCGGTCTGGAAAACGCGCAATTTTATCTTCAATGGATGGGCAATAACGAGCCCCAGTGCCTTGAATTACGCCTGTAAATAATGGTGAGCGGTCAAAACCAGAACGTATAATGTCATGAGTGTGCTCATTGGTCCATGTAATATAACAAGATACTTGCTTAAGCTTTGGCCCTGGCCCATGAAAACTAAACCTTGGACAAGGCTCTTGGGCGGCTTGTTCTTCCATGCGTGAAAAAGCAATACTAGACTTTAAGATGCGCGGAGGGGTGCCGGGTTTAAGACGTCCTGTTTCAAGCCCCAAATCACGTAGGCTTTGCGAAAGATGCATGCTTGGAGCATCGCCCATGCGTCCAGCTGAGCTTGACATATTGCCAATATGAATACGCCCGCTTAAAAATGTACCAGTGGTTAACAGGGTATGCCTTGCTTTAAAGCTTAAGCCTTGAGCTGTACGCACGCCAGCAAGACGTTCACCTTCTGTGATTAATCCTTCCACATTATCTTGCCAAACTCTAAGCCTTGGTTCAGCAAAAAGGCTTTGCTTTACCACACTCATATAGGCATCACGGTCCATTTGAGCACGGGTGGCGCGCACAGCTGGACCTTTACTTGTGTTTAAGGTGCGAAATTGAATGCCAGCTGCATCAGCCCAGAGGCCCATCATGCCACCAAGCGCATCAATCTCACGTACCATATGACCCTTGGCTAAGCCGCCAATGGCTGGATTGCAAGATAAATGTCCAATACGATCAATATTGCCAGTAATGAGTAAGGTATTATGCCCAAGGCGTGCCAAAGCCATGGCTGCTTCGCAACCAGCATGGCCTGCACCTACCACAATGACATCAAAAATATTACTCATAGGCATTGTTAGCAATAAAATTTTGCTACGTAAAGCAACTTTATGATAGCCTTAAAAAGCCCACCATTGAGTTAGGACAGCACAAATTGCAGTAACAATAATAGTTAATATAAATGCATAGCCCATAACCGTGCTGGCAGCCTCTGGTTTATCAATGGAAGCTGCAGCGCTTAGCACCTTGGATGGCGAAATAGCTCCGGCTAATCCACCACCAATACCATTGGATGCGGCTAGAACCAGTGGAGAAGCATTCATAGCTTCAGCAGCAGCCACTTGAAGCTTAGTTAGCATAGCAACAGAAGATGAGGCTGAGCCACCAATAAATCCTGCTATTAGGCCAAGGAATGGTGTAGCCATGGGGTAGGCTGTGCCAAAAAGAGCGGTAGCTTGGTTAGCTAGAAGTAAAATCATATTATTATCTGGTACAACTTCCCAATTGGCAAGCTTACCAGAATGGTTCATAACATAGGCAATACAAAAATATATGGCCGTAGCAAATACTGGGCGCCAGCCACGACCTAAGGCTTTAGCAAAAATAGGTCCGACTGTTTTGGTGCTAACTTTAAGTAAGGGTAGGCAGCAAATGGTGCTTACAAAAACCCAAAAGTAGGCTTGCCAAAAAATGCGTAATCTTTCTGGGCTTCCTGGAATTAAATCGATGGGCATGGCCCACTCTTTAAATACAATATCAAAGAAAGGTAGGCTTGGTGTATTTAGTATTAGTGATATGACAAGTAGCAATAACCAAGGTGAAGCCGCTTGGAATAGGCTAAATTTTTCCACTGCCTGCATGTCTTTGGGACTTAGGGCACTGCTATCTTGAAGCTTGCCGCCGCGTAATTTAACATAGCAGAGCAAAATAACTACAACTCCAGCACCTGCAACTATAGCTGTAACGGTTAATAAACCAATTTGCGCAAGGCCCATAGCTATGAGACCGGAGCAAATGCCAGTGAGGATGGCAGGCCAAAAACCACGTATGACAAGTGGAAAACCACCTGCAATATGTAAGCAGAGTAGAGCAACACCAGTAGATACAGCAGGCATAAAGGCGGCAAGACTTAGACCTGTTTCCATAAGCCCTTGTCCGGCAAATGTTGCCAAAACCACCGCTGGTATGCCTAAGAGTGCATACATGCAAAATGCCAAATAACCTAAACATGGCAATAATATAGATGCAGTTAGCGAATAACCAAGAGCCATTAATATTGGCGGAAAAATAGCCATGGATGCTGCCCCAAGTCCTGTAAGCAATGTACCAATTCCCACATTTATTAGAAGGACTTGTACGGATTTATCTCCTGGACTTAGGGTCTTTATTAGAGCAATAATACGCCCAAGTGCACCACTTTCACCCATAATTGTTACTTGCAAAATACTTGCAGCAATTACCAACCCAACTGGTAATGAACCAAGCACAGCTGCAAAAAGTAATTCAGGTAAAATTTGTGGAGCAGTATCAAAATAAAATACTGCTAAAATTAAAGTTAATGCTAAACCTAAAAGGCCTGCATTGTCGGCTGACATTTTGAAAATAAGTAGTAAAACTAATACAAAAAGTAATGGGGACAGTGCTAATAATGAGGATAGAAACATGGTCTTGTCTTTTGTTATAAGTGTGGGTATAAGTGCCTTGAGCAGTCTTTGTAAAGATGCGTTTATGACAAAAAATATTTGAAAATGCAAGCACTTTGAATAGTGTAAATCTATTTTAACAAAGGATTTGGGGCAGTAACTCTATGGAATTAATAATGTTTTTGGTGGATTTTATCCTGAATATTGATAAACACCTTTTTGAACTTGTGGCCAATTATGGTGTTTGGGTATATGCCATTTTATTTTTAATTGTATTTTGTGAAACAGGGCTTGTAGTCACACCATTTTTACCTGGAGACTCGCTTTTATTTGCTACTGGAGTAGTTGCTGGTGCTGGTTTAATTGGTTATGTGGAGTCTATGGCTGTATTGCTTGCAGCTGGAATTATTGGTGATGCTGTCAATTATAATATTGGTAGATATGTGGGACCTGCTATATTTAAGAAAGAAACACGCTTTATTAAAATGTCACATTTAATGGCAGCTCAAGAATTTTATGAAAGGCACGGCGGTAAGGCTATTGTTCTTGCGCGCTTTATACCCATTGTTCGCACCTTTGCTCCCTTTGTGGCTGGTATTGCTAAAATGCGTTTATCTTCATTTGCATTTTATAATATAACAGGCTGTATTGTTTGGGTAGGTTCACTTGTAAGTATTGGATATTTTCTTGGCAATACACCATTTGCGCGTGAGAATTTTAGCTTGATAATATATGCAATTATTGTGATTTCTGTCTTACCTATAGTTATAGAAGGCACTAAGGCTTATATGAAAAAACGTAAAGCAAACAAGCAATAATATTTAGTCTGAAAAATGCGTTTCCACGTATTTTTCAAAAAAGACACGCCCACTCCAAATGTCGCTTCAAAAATTGCCAGAAACTCGCATTTCATGCTTTTGTTTCTGGCAATTTTTTTATTACTACTTTCCAATAAAAGTATACTATTTTAGAATGTTATTATATTTTTCAGCGCCGACTATTTAAGGAACAACAGTTATTTCATAGGCTTTTTCAGGTCTTATATATTTTTTAGCAAGTTCTTGCAAATCTTCTGCCTTTAATTTTTGAGCTTTTTCAATGTTGTTTTTCTTAAAATCAAGGTCTTTATTTAATATAGAGAGTAAGGCAGCCTCTGCGCTACGGCTACCTAGGCGTTGGCGTTCGCGGTAATAGTCACCTTCCATTTGGTTTTTGGCACTTTGTATAATGTCATCTGGTAAGGCTTTATCGTGTATTGATTTAATTACATCCTTAAAGCCCTGTTTGGCTTGATCTACTTTTTTAGGTTCAGTACCAATATAAAAGAACATGTAGCCAGCCTTGGGAGACAGACGATTTTGAGCAGTTACAGTGTAACCTAAACCTTGTTTGTCCCTAAGTTCGCTAAAGAGTAAACCACTTTGGCCACTGAGGGCATTTTGTAATAATGCAAGGCCAGGTGCGTCTTGGTGGTCAAGAGGTACTGCAGGAAAAGCCCAAATTAAATGTGCTTGGTCACGCTCAGGTAGGACAATTTTTTCTTTGCTAAGCTTGTCCCAAGTGGGGCTCTCTAGGTTATAGTCCTTAGCTTTAGGCATGGGTAGAGTTTTGGCAAAAGCTATGACTGCATCTTGATCAAAGTCGCCAGCTACGGCCAGTACCCATGGTTGCTCAATTTGTTTTTTCCAAAAATTTAGAACCATTTGACGAGTATAACTTTTGACACCTTCTTGATCACCTAAGGACTTATATGCATATGGATGCTCGTTTGTGAAAAGTAATCCTGGCAGTTGTGAAAATGCAAGACCAAGTGCTTGGTCATCACGTGCTATTATGTCAGCAATTTGGTCTTCTTTTTCGCGTGTGATTTCTTCTTCACGAAATGCGGGCTCACTTAGGACTTTACTAAAAATATTAAATAAATCAGCATTAAAGCGTGTTGGTTCACGCATGGATAAGCCAAAAACTTGCTTGCCGGAAAAAGCACTAATGCTGGCAGCTCGCTCTGCAAAATAAGTTTCCATTTGCGGTGCATCAAGGTCCTTGGTGCCGGAAGTAAGAGTGCGTGCTGTGAGTGCTGCTAAACCTTGTTCTTTAGCTGAGGCAAGACTTTCCCCTCCCAAGAAATAAAGGTCAAGAGCTGTATAGGGCAGGGTATTGTCCGGAATAAGTACAAGCTTACGTCCATTGCCAAGGTCAATGGTTTGAGTTTCTTTACTTTGTTGTGTTTGATTACTTTTTGCCGTATTGCTTGGCACTGGCCATTGGCTATGTAAAACAGACTTTAAGTCTGGCACTTTCGTATCCTTAGGGGCAAGCAATGAAACATTAAAGCGTTGTGGTACTAGCCATGTATCAATGACTTGTTGTAATTGTGCTTCGTTTACATTTTGTAGTTCATTGAGGATATTTCTCTCACCTTGTTCGCCACCAAGGAAAAGCTCCAATTGACCACGCCAAGATGCTAAACCTGATAAGGTTTCCTTCGCTCTATGTATGCTATCTTCCAATTGTAATTTAGCACGGGCAATATCTTTTTCAGAAAAAACTTTTGCATTGATACTAGCCAAGTCAGCAACAAATTCTTTCCAAAATGGTTCAACTTTATCTGCATCTAGTTGAATGCTAAAATAAAGCATGCCAAGACGTTCAAAGCCATAGTTACCCACAAATATTTCATCAACTAATTTCTTATCATATTTGTATTTTTTATAAAGATATGATGTGGCATCACCACCTAGCACAAAAGCAAAAACATCTAAAGCAGAAGATCTAGCATCACCATTACCTGGCACAGGCAAAGCTATGCCCAAATAAACTTTATTCCAAGGACCATATTGTACATTAACGCTAGCATTATCTATGCTTTGTGCTTCAATAATGTTTACTGGAGTAATAGTTGAACTGTTTTTTAAGTCGCCAAAAACCTTTTTGGCTTCGGCAAGAACAGCATTAGCATCTATATCGCCCACAACTACCAGAAGCATGTTTTGAGGTTGATAATATTTAGCAATATAATTGCGCATACTCTCAGGAGTTACTGCCTTGATGGTTTCAGCAAAACCAATAATGGGATGAGAATATGGTGTGCCATCTAAAGCATTTTTTTGTAATTCTTTAAACACGCGCGAACCAGGATTATCTAAACTACGCTGTAATTCAGCAAGTACAACTTGTTTTTCTGACTCTAATTCCTTGGCATCAAGGGTTGGATGAAAAGCCATATCCTTGGCCACATCAAGACCCAAAGCCCAATGCTTTGAAGGAAGGTCCGTTAAATAAACTGTATAGTCAAAGCTTGTGGCGGCATTAAGGTAACCTCCAACAGCTTCAATATCCTTAGCAACTGCCCCAAGAGGGCGCTTTTCTGTGCCTTTAAATACCATATGCTCAAGCACATGGCTAATACCTGCATCAGCAGGTGTTTCATAGGCAGAGCCAGCTCGCACATATAAACGCGTAGACACTAGTGGAAAACGATCATCTGGTAAAATATAAACCGTTAATCCATTTTCAAGTTTAGTAATGTGGGCTTTGTCTGTAAAAAGATTACCAACTTGCTGTTCAGCTGTCTTGGGTGGTTCTGCGGCCGTGGCCAATAGGGTTTGTAGCATGAAAACTCCAGTTATCATAAGTATTAATGACGCTTTATTTATAACTTTAAGCATGTATTCTCCTAGCTTTTTTTAATTGTTAAGTTGTGCAGTAATAATTTTCATACTCAAATTTTTGAGATATGAGTTTATAAAGCCAATAAATCACGCCAGCGTGCCAAATTTGAATCTAAAATAAAAAATTGTGACTCTGGTTTTAAAATTTGAGGTTTGGCTAAGGCTGCGTGCACATCCCTATAAGTATACACATATTTCAATGCGTCAATACCTTGTACTGGGCAAAGATTAAAACCTTTTGCGCCTTGAATAAATAAGGGTATTTTTGCATACATGGCTTCTATTATAACGCTGGTATCATTGGCCGCAAACACAATACCGCCTTGAGTCTGTAGCTCTTGCAAAAGGCTTGTTATACTTTTGGTACTTAACTTCACAGAAGTATTGCCTAGGTATTTTTGTAACATTTCATCAATATTACAAAATGGATGTGCCTTGATAATAATTTGCCATGCTCGTGCATTATTACCATGTTTTAGCCATGAATCCAGTAGTTTAAGCTGATTCTTAGTGATTTGTCTAAAAAAACTTGTAATTACCAAGAGTGTTTTTGTCTGTGTATTGTTTAGTTTTGTAGTATTTGTAATCTTATCAGTGTATTGTAATAAATATTCATAACGCAGAGCTTCAACTCGTAATAATTTATTTTTTGGACAATGCGCCTGAGACAACAATTTATAAGCTACATCGCCATTGACTAAAATTTTATCAGCAACTAGGTTTTGAAATTTATTGTAAAAGTTAGCACTATCAAAGTAGCGTAAATCCGTATGGCGTAGCGCAGAATGCTGTGCTCCATAAATGGGGCCAGCCTTGGCATAATGTATGGCTTCAATTAAAGCACGCTCCCAAGGGCAGTTCTCCATGGGGTAAAGTGTGTAATCTTGCGGTCCTGCCCAGGTTACAAAATTTAGTATAGCTTTACGCTGCAAGGCCCTTTCAAAACATATCCAACCTTGAAAAGATTCTTTATAATAAGGCTTTAAATAAGGCCAGAGGCTCATTGTACTGTTAGCAAAAAAACAATGTTTGGGTAATTGTGTTTCAAGCTTGCGACTTATGCATACCAATTTGAAATATCTAATAATTACTTGTAAAATATCTTTTAGACTTAAGAATTCCTCGACAAAATGAAAGCTTTGCCCTTGGGATTTGTCTAAGTTAAGCGCATTTAGGGATTGCTTTGCTTGTTTAAGAGATTGATTTGGCTGGTTAATGCGCATAAAAAGCCAATTAATGTTTTTGTGTTTTTTTAATAAATCTTGTAATGAGCCCCAATACGGCGAATGAAATTCTTGGCTTTTCTTGGTATTATGTTTGTTGTGTTCAGCATGAGGATAATAGCTTAACATTGTTATGCAGCTAGCTCTAGGGCGTGGTGTTTTGCTTAAAGGTAAATGTATTCGTACCGTTACAAGCCAATGGATAAAACGTATTATGGTTTTTATTTCGGGAAAGAGCTTTTTATATACGTAGTGACAAAAGTTTTTAGGTTTTAATAATTTAAGCTTGCTTTTTTGTCTTTGTATATGAAAATCTAGCTGATTATGCATGCAAAATTGATTTAATACATGTTCTAGCTTTTTGTCATTAAAGTGCAGGATAATTTTTGTGCAATGGGGAGCAATAGTTCTTAGCATGCATTCAAAAGCACGTAATTTAAGTATATTATAAAATTGTGGTGTAAGCATAGGGTGCTTTTCAAAAATTAATGAAGACCACCACATGGAAAGCCTGTCATCCACACAAAAGTGCTGATGCAGAGTTTTGTTTTGCAACTCTAATTGACTGATATTGTATACAAAGTCTGTCAGTTCATTTCTTAAATTTAAGAAATTATCCTCATACCATTTGGGAATTGAATACTCACTACTTGCAATGTCTTGTTTATCCCACCAAAAAATAAGTTCATTTCTTTTTATGTCATCTGGTGGTTTTTTTTTGCTAGCAATATGTACAATACACATAATGAGTCTATATTATGCTTTGAGAATTAGCCTGACGATGTAACCTTGCGTACTAAAATCTCATCACCAGCATAGATGCGTCTGTCTGGGGTAAGCAGTTCACCTTGGCGAGCAACTAGGGCAGTCTCTTCACGTAGATTAAGAAAAGCAAGCAGTTGGCGTGCTGTTTTTTGACGCGGTATTTGCATTTGTTTGTCTTCTGGTTGCAGTAGAAGATGTATTATTTGAGAGGAGTTTTTTTCCATTCAATTTTCCATGGGTTTAGATTATGAACCAAGGCCAATATGCAAGAACTATAAATGCAAAGCCAAAGCGTACATCATTCTTGTATTCTAACTAAGTTCATGTTAAAAAGCAAATCGTTGTAACAAGAGAAAGGTTTTAAAATTATGATTGATACAGACTTAGCATTATCATTAAAGCGTGTGGCTGTGGCCCTTATTCCAGCTTTACTTGGTATTATTTTACATGAGGTGGCTCACGGTTATGTGGCATACAAGCGCGGTGACCCTACAGCTAAATTTATGGGCCGTTTGACCCTAAACCCACTACCACATATTGACCCCATGGGACTTTTAGTATTTGTGTTAACTAGCATAAGTGGGCTTTTTGTTTTTGGCTGGGCTAAGCCTGTGCCTGTAGATCCACGTAATTTACGAAATCCACAGCGCGATATGATGTGGGTTTCCTTGGCTGGACCACTTACTAACTTAGGCCTAGCCTTTATTTTTGCATTTTTGCTAAGGGCCTTAGTGGGTTTTATGCCACCAAACCTTTGGGAACATAATGCCACCTATGTGTTTTTCTTACTTATGTTGCAAGTAGGGGTTATGATAAATTGTAGCCTGTGTTGGCTTAATATTTTGCCCATTCCGCCTTTAGATGGCAGCAAGGTTCTAGCATATTTCCTACCACCTGCCCTAGCTTGGAAATATATGAGTGCCGGAAGGTATGGTTTTGTTATCTTATTGCTTTTATTAGCAACAGGTGCTTTGGGTTATGTACTTGGTCCACTTGTTTTTGGGACTAAGGATATTTTGTTGAGCTTAGTTGGGTTATAATTTAATTTAATATTTGGAGGTTTTGTGACTACTTCACCTATTCGTACTGTTTCTGGCATGCGCCCCACAGGCCCCTTACACCTTGGGCACTACTTTGGTGTACTCAAAAATTGGGTAGAATTACAAAATACTACTTCTGCTTTTTTCTTTGTGGCCGATTGGCATGCCCTAACCAGTGATTTTGCAGACCCTTCAGCTATTAATACTAATTCCATTGAAATGGTTAAGGATTGGCTTGCCAGTGGTTTAGATCCACAAAAATGTACTATCTTTAGGCAATCATCTGTAAAATCTCATGCTGAACTTTCTCTGCTATTTTCAATGATAACACCTGTTTCATGGCTTGAGCGTTGCCCAACTTATAAGGAACAACAACAAGAGATAAGTAATAAAGACCTTAGTAATGCCGGATTTTTATGCTACCCTGTACTTATGTCTGCGGATATTCTAATTTATTTGCCAAAATTCGTACCTGTGGGTCAAGATCAACTTCCGCACTTAGAAATGACGCGTGAAATTGCACGTAGATTTAACTATTTATACGGTGATACATTTCCTGAGATTGAAGCTCACTTAACACCTGCCGCAAAATGTCCTGGTATTGATGGACGTAAGATGTCAAAGAGCTACAATAATGGTATTTTCTTGCGAGAAGGTGCAGAGGATATTAAGCAAAAAGTGATGCATAGAATGTTAACTGATACAGCTCGTCTAAGAAAAAGTGATCCAGGTAACCCTGCAGTTTGTAATCTTTTTCCCTATCATGAACTTTTGAGTACAGCCGATCAAATCGATGAAATAAAGGACGGTTGTGTTAATGCAAGTCTTGGTTGTGTAGACTGTAAAAAAATGCTTCTACAAAGCTTAAATGATTTTCTTGGGCCATTACAAGAAAAACGTAGTTATTATGATCAAAATGAGCAAGTTGTGCATGAAATATTAAATGAGGGTAATAAAAAGGCTTATGAGGCTGCCAATATTACTATGGAAGTTGTGCGTAGTAAAATGGGTTTATAAAACAGACTAAAAAAATATCATTTGGGAATTCTTTGTGTTTTTTTGGCACTGCTCTTGGATTAGGTTGTAATATTTTGAAGTTATTTTGTATTGATTATGGTTTGACTCGTACTGGCATTGCGGTGACCGATGCCGGAGGGCGTATGGCCTTTCCGCGTTGTACCATACATGCTCCTGCACAAAGTAAACGTAGTGTTTTTTTTGAGAAATTACTTGAGCAAATTAATATTGAAGAACCAGCAGCCATAGTGGTTGGATTGCCATTACTCATTGACGGTAGTGATAGTCTAACAACTAAACAGGTCCGTAACTTTGTTAATCGTCTTAAACGTAGAACTGAATTACCCATATATTTTATGCCAGAGTTATTAAGCTCCAATGAGGCCTTGGATGATTTGCGTCAAAGCAATTTACCAAGTCATAAACATAAGGCAGTGTTAGATCAACAGGCAGCTGTGCGAATATTGCAATCATTTTTGGAAGAGCCAGTTTGGGAGCAAAGGCGCGTATGAAGGCTTTATTACGTCTTTTTTATCTCATACTTATAATAGTATTTATGGCAGCTGGCTTTGTTTTTTTTGAAGCTAAGTCATTTTTACAAACCGCTCCACAAAATCCTGGGGCTGAAATTCTTTTTGATGTTGCACCTGGTGCATCATTTACTAAGGTGGCAGAACAATTAAAGCAAAGAGGTTTAATTACAGATAGTTTTAAGTTTGGTTTACTTGCACGGTATAAGCAAATGGATAATAAATTGCAGGCGGGTAGGTTTGCTTTGCATTCTGGTTGGACTCCCGATAAAATTTTGCAATACTTAGTGCTTGGAGATCCACTTTTATTTCGTATTACCATTCGAGAAGGCTTAACTTGGTGGGAGACGGGTAAGTTATTAGAAAAACATGGTTTTGTGAAGTTTGAAGATTTTAAAGCTATCATTATGGATTCAGAATTTTTGCGTAAATATGGCATACCCTTTAATACTGCTGAGGGTTTTCTTATGCCTGATACTTATTTATTAAGAAAGGATGATTACCCCAATTTAGAGTCTGCTCGTTTGGTTGCATCAAGGCTAGTGGATACTTTTTGGCAAAAAATGAGCAAATATTGGCCAAATGGGCAAAAGCCAAGTCGTGACGATTTGCGTCGTGTAGTTATCCTTGCCTCCATTGTAGAAAAAGAAACTGGCGTAGCTCATGAACGAGCACGTGTGGCAGGCGTATATGCTAATCGTTTGCGAATAGAAATGCCCTTACAGGCAGATCCTACCATCATTTATGGGCTTGGACCTAATTTTGATAGAAATATACGCCGTGTACATCTAGATGATCCTAAAAACCTTTATAATACTTATCAGCATAGGGGTTTACCTCCAGGCCCCATATGTTCTCCAGGAGTAGCAGCTTTGCGAGCCGCCATTACCCCTGAAAAACATAGCTTTCTTTACTTTGTGGCCATAACTGATGGAGGAGAGCATGCTTTTTCAAAAAATCTGCGTGAACATCAAAATGCTGTTCGACGTTATTTAAATAATCGTAAGAAAAAAAATAATTCGAATTGATATATGAACATAATGTTTAAAGGATGATTAGTATGAAGTATTTGATTATGCAAGATTTTTCAAGTCAGCCTGCTCCATTTATTTTTCCACGTCGAGTTGACCATGCTGATATGCGTGATCAATTACCTTATGCAAAGATTTTAAGTGCTGGATTTATAGAGTTTAAGGACGGTAAACTTATTTGCTATGGTGGTCATGTTGAGCTTGGTATAACCTCAGGCGATCATGATGCTGAAATTATAGAACAATTACTACGGGCTGAATAAAATTATGCAATATGGCTTAGTTGTAGCCGGAACATCTAGCGGGGTTGGTAAAACAAGTTTCTTTCTAGGTTTACTTGCTGCCTTAAAAGCACGGGGAATTACAGTACAATCGTGCAAAGTGGGACCAGATTTTATTGATCCAAGCTTGCATAAGGTAATTACACAAAGCCCCTCCTATAATCTTGACGCATGGATGGGTCAAGAGTCTGGAATAAAAGCAGTTTATAATCGAATATATGCCAAGGCCAAGGCTAACAATGCCAAGATGCTACTTGTGGAAGGGGCTATGGGTCTTTTTGATGGAGCAAGTGATATTGGTGGACCTGGCTCGGCTGCACATATAGCTAATATGTTACAATTACCAATTTTGTTAGTTTTAGATGTACGTGGTATGGGGCAATCGGTCGTAGCCATGGCAAGCGGATTTACGCGTTTGCAAAAGCATTTGAACTTTGCTGGTTTGGTATGTAATTTTGTGGGAAGTGCCAATCATAAAGCTATGTTAAAAGGGGCTTTTGAAAGTGAATTTAATGAGGGTGACCCACCAATGCTTGGTTATTTACCACGTAAAGGGCATGTAGAGCTAAAATCAAGACATCTTGGTTTGCATATGGGTTATGAGTTTGACTTAGAGTATATATCTGCCATGGGAAATTGGGTAGAAAATAATTTTAATATAGACGCTTTACTTAATAGTTGCGCAAACTTTCCCCCCATGCTACCACTAGTAGCACAAGGTGCTACTAAGACGCATTATCATTTAAAAAAACAACGCATAGCCATAGCTTATGATGATGCATTTTGCTTTTTATACCCTGATATGCCTGATGTTCTGGCACAAATGGGTGCTGAGTGCGTATTTTTTTCACCGCTTAACGATGCTGGACTTCCAACAGATTGCACAGCATTGTATTTACCTGGAGGTTATCCGGAACTTTTTGCGGATAGGCTTGCTAAGAATACCACTATGCTAGATTGCATTGGCAATTTTGCTAGGAGTGGGGCTCGTATTTACGCTGAATGTGGCGGTTATATGTATCTTATGAAGGAATTAGATTATGCTGGAAAAAACTATAAACTATGTAATGTCTTGCCAATATCTGCCTACATGGGCGAGGGAAAAGCTGCCTTGGGATACCGCCAAGTACAACTTGGATCAATCACAGGGCGAGGGCACGAATTCCACTACGCGCAAACGGCACATACCAGTTTGCCGCCATTGTGGAATGTGCATGACCGACAAGGCTTGCCACTTAGTGGATCACAAGTCCGAGGAGTAAAAAAGGACAATATTATGGCATCTTGGGTGCATCTTTATCCTGAAGGTTCACGCCAATTACTTGCTAAAATATTTTCCCTTGATGCAACTTAAATAATAAACTTAAAGAGTTAATTATACGTAATGATAAAGTTAGACCCAAGTTCAAACCCTTATGATATTGAAGCACGTTCATTTGCTATAATTGATGCTGAAATAACAGAACCACGCGCCTTTACTGGTGATTTATGGCATATTGCCAGGCGTATGATTCATACGACTGGCGACCTTAAGCTTGTAGATGATATAGTATTAAGTAAGGAAGCAGTTAATGCTGGTCTTATTGCATTGCGTCAAGGTTGTACTATTTTTACTGATACAGAAATGGCCCGTTGTGGAATGGTCCCACGCCGCCTAACTCCTTTAAATGTTGAAACTAAATGTATTTTGGCTAATAAGGATGCTGAAGTTTTTGCTAAAGAGCAAGGCTGTACGCGTGCACGGGCAGGTATACTACAAATTGCCAAGCATTTAAGTGGAAATATTGTAGCCATTGGTAATGCTCCAACCGCTTTACTTGCTTTACTTGAGGTTTTAGATAGTGGAGCTGCACCACCAGCTCTTATTATTGGCATGCCAGTGGGTTTTGTGAATGCGGCAGAATCAAAGGAGTTACTAATGCAAAGCTCTTATAATTATTTAAGTTTGCGCGGCAGAAAGGGGGGCTCACCCTTGGTTGCAAGCGTTGTTAATGCATTAGCAATATTGGCTTTAGAGTAGTGTTTTTATCACTGAAAATGGCCCTAAATTTATTCAAGTTTAGGGCCATTTTTAATGATATATATTTTTATAATTTGGTATATACAGTAGGATTAACTTTGCGTTGCCCTTCGGCATCGTTGGTTAAAAGTGGTCGCAAGTCCGGAGTAATGGGTATGGTGGCTGTGCCCATGGCTATAACTTCATTACTTGGGGTATGAATTAAGCGCATGCTAAAACGCACCTGTTCTGGAGTTATCACATATGTACCTGCAAGCACAGCTTGGCTACTTACATTACGTTTAGCCAGTAAATTGGGGTTACGAGTAAGGAGCATTTCCCCTTGCTTTTTTTGGAAGTATATTTCTTTTCCCTTGCGTAGCTCTTGAAATCTATAGCCCTTACTAATCATCCAGCGACTAATTTCTTCACTCATTTGTCTAGCTAGAGGACAAGACTCTTCTAAATTATTAATATTAACTGGGACTGTTGCCATAACTGTAATACTTTCACGTAATTGCATTTGGCGCAAAGCTATTTCTTTAGATGGTAAGGCCGAGGATGTAATGTGTGCACGTTGCATAATTTGTGCATCCAATTGGGCTGCAATATTATTAGCTGCCTTGGGGGCATAAGCTGGGCTGTAATAAACGGTGCCGCAGCCTTGTATGACTAAGAATACTAATGAAAGTACAATATATGGTATTTTTTTCATAATAATCTCATCGCATGGTGCGTATTTGTAGGTCTACTATTTGTAATTCGCGTTGCAGAGTATCTCTAAGTTCTGTGCTATTGCAGGTAGCAAGGGCCAGCAATAGATGCTGCCTAGCTAGTTCATAACGACGTTCAGCCTTATACTCGGTGGCAAGCTCCCAATGTTCAACTGTCTCTTCAAGCATAGGAATATCACGTTTGCTATGCGTTGGCTTATCTTCAAACTCTTGTACAGTCATAGCATTAGCCTGGCAAATCATCAAGAATGAAAATATGGCACAAAAAGTAATTTTTAGTAAGTTTTGCATAATAAATTCACCATATTAATTGTATTGTTAGTAACCATGTAAGCCAGGTCCTTTAGGAGCAGGCTTGGGGCTTGGCCAAGGAGCGGGGGTAATGTGTAAGCTACCACTTGAAAGGCCTAGAGTAGGTTTTTGGGCTTCTACTTGTGCAGCCTTTTGTGCAACTGTAAGCTTTGGCTGAATTGGCTTAGCTAGGCGTGTCATAAGTTTATTATTAACAAGCACTAATTGTCCAGTACGTAAAACCATACCATCAGTGGCCCGTACAAGACGCGCATTAATAAAAATGGCATCTTGGTCATAATAATATGTACCAATGATAAGGGCTGACCACTTGCCATGTGTACTCACAAGGCCTTGCCTTAGTAGTGCAAAATCACCCTGTCCTAATAAAACATCAATATTTCCTGTAAGTCTGTATTCTCGTACAGGAAAACCGCGTTGGTTAAATTCATAAATCAACGATTCACCAAGTAAATTGCCAAGTGAACTTGTTTGAGCTTTATTGTCTAGGTTAACAAAGGATGAAGGCATGGCCACAAGACCAGTTAGCAAGCTATTATCGGTGGTAGCAAGCATTTGATCAGCTAATTCACGTACCTTGAGCTTAAATTCTTGAGCATCAACAAACTCAGGATCATTGGCCGAAGGTCTAGCGCAACCTGCTGCTAGTAAGGCTTGCAAAAGCAAACCAAACAATAAAAAACGTGTAATAATACGCATATAAACTCCCGCAGCTAAACAATTAAATTGGTACAGTATTGCCCAGCTTAAAAATCTTTTCGGCAGGAGGAAGAAAAACTTTAGAAATTCTCTTATAATTCATCAATAGCTATATTTTGCATTGAGTGCAGTTAGGCTTTAGAGCAAGAAGTACCATGGGCAAAGCATGCAAAGCAGCGTGGATGACGTAAGATAACCTTACTTTTTTCTCTGGCTTCACTTAAACTATGCCCCTGAATGTATGAATCATCATCATTGACTAAGGTACATGGATAAATACAAATTTCACCCTGTTTTTTAGTGGCCATCATACTGTGGCAACACATGAAATTATCGCGATCTTGAGCTGTTTTATATTTTGTCATACAAGTTTCGGTAATTTCTGGGTTTGCATTGCCTGCACCATTCATTAATAAGTCAGGAAAGGATACAATGCTAGTTTCGGTAGGTAGATCAAATGATTGGAAAATGTTTTGAAATTGTAAGTCAATATTTGCGCTGTCTTCGCCTTTTTCCATACGTCTTGCAATTGATACACAATGCCCCATTTTATTTAATTTAGCGCAATTTGTTAAGGAACGGTTAAATGTTCCCTTACCACGCCCTAATTCATGTTGCTCTGCATTTGCATAATCAATGCTTACACGAAGGAATAACTTGTGGGGCTTATCTTTTAACTTCTCTAATTGTTCAAGATATTTTTCAATTGGTGCTGTGGCATTGGTTAGGACTAAGCATGGGGCATAATCAAGGGCAAAATCCAATATCTTTATGAAGTCAGTATTTACAAATGGTTCTCCACCAGTAAAACAAAATGTTTTCACTCCAAAGTCTAAAGCTTCTAAAATAAGTTTTTGAGACTCAGCAAAGCTTATGGATTCAATGCGAGTTGAAGTTTGGCTTGAGCCTTCAAAACAAGATGGGCAATGTAAGTTGCACTTAGTGCCAGTATGTATCCAAAAATCTGTTAATGAACCAATTTCAATATAACCACGTTTTTGACTGTCTGCGGTGTAGTGTTTATGCCAATCACTGTGTGGGGACGTAAACATTTCCTTGGAGTCAGGGGCTAGTGTGCAGGATGATAAATTAGTATTTTGGGTTAAAACAGTTTTTTTGGAAATTTGTTGCATTATTATTCTCAATGGTTGAATGATAAAAAAATATAAAAGTCGATGCTGAAAAACGTGTTTTCACGCACTTTTCAAAAAAGGCACGCCCACTCCAAATGTAGCTTCGCCAATGCCAGAAGCTAGTTCTGGCTTATTTTACGCAGCACTTGAAAAACAATTTTAAAAGCTGACAAGACACCATTTGTGAAAATATCACAAGTACAATAAATTTGCAAGAGGGGCTTGATTAATAAGGGTTTTACCACACTTCATTCTGATTTGGCTATTTTTAGCTCAATGTGAGATGTTTGGTAAAGTTTTTTTCGCGGCTCGGCACTTTCGCGTTGCTTCACCGCCGGCTAATTACTCAAAAAACCTTCCCCAACCTCACACATTGCCTCGGCAAAGAGTTCTGTTAGTAGTAATATTTTCTAAATCGGAATCACGTGGGTTTTACCAGTCGGCAGGCTTGCCAATGGCGCTACGTGGTAGGTCCATTCCAAAGGTAAAACGAGCGGGTTGCTCTTCAACTTTGAGGTGCTGCTTGATATGTGTACGTAATTCTTTGCGAGCTATTTCTTGAGTACTATTGGGTTTTAGCACCACAAAAGCTTTTAGTTGTTGACCTTCATCTGGACGCATAAGGCGCACGGTGCAAAGTTCAACGCTGGGATGCTTGGCAATGATTTTGGCTACATATTCTGGGTACACATTGACTCCACCCACTTGTACTGCTGAATCTTTGCGCCCACGTGGTAGTAAATGTCTATGGTCCTGCCAATCTATGTTATCTTGAAGAATAAAATCCTGACTTGTTCCATCAGGAAAAATACGTCTAACCATATCTGGGCTATCATTGTCTATTGGGTCAAGGCGCGTAAATTGAGGTAATAATGCAAAGTGCGATTTGGGATGTAGCCTACAACACATGACCCCCATTTCTGAGGAGCCAAAGCATTCAATCATTTTAAAACCTTTGGCTAGGAGGTGTTCAAAGGCTTGTGCTGGCATAGGTGCTGTGCCGGTCACTAAAAAGCTATTTTTACTATGTAAATTGTCTAAACGAGCTATGTTGCTATATAATAATGGTACACCTATGACCAAGTCTAAGTCTTGAATTTGATGTGCAATGGCTGTGGGAATGGGAGCTTCAAGGCGAATAGGTATATTTAGGGTCATGGGTAGAATAAGACCAAAGCTAAAACCATAAAGATGGTGTAAGGGTGCGGTTACTAAAGCACTTTTTCTATTTTCTAATAGGGGTGCAATGCCCATAAGCTCTTGGCGTAAATGTAGTTCAGAATGAGTGCATGGTTTAGGTTTTCCTGTGGACCCAGATGTGAAAAATGTTATATTTTCCGGTCCATTGCGCCATAATTTATAAAGATTTTCTGCATACGTACCAAAACATTCTGTACATGGTGGTATGGCATATTCAAGATTAAACATTTGCATAAAAGTTTTGCAAATGCTTGTCTTGTCATCTTCTGTACAGTGAACATCCCTAAAACTGAGCTTGGCAAAATTGTGAGCTTCGGTCCAAGTGTGTGCATTTTCAGTATATTTGCCAACTGTGCTTTGCAATATGGATTGCATTATTTGTAAAAAAGCATCAAGGTTTAAGCTGGCAATTTGTTCTAATGGGGTAACCTTCACCTACTATCTCCCGATGCTAATGCTTGCGCCTAAGTTTGTATTATCCCTGCAAAAAACAACTTTTTGCTCTTGCATGAGTAGTGCATTTAAGCTTGTTACAGCACTGTGTAGTGCGCTTTGCTCTATCTTGTTAGGATCAATTTGTGCATTAAAATCCACACTTATTTTAGGTAAATTTTGTGTTTCCTTAGTCACTAATAAGAAAACTGCGCCTTCAAAAAAGCCTTTATCTGGACATATGTTGTTAAAACGTGAGTCGCTTTCATCCATACAACCCACTAAGACATAAGGAGCGCGACCAGAATAAATTAAGCTAGTTGCAGCTTGTATGGCCCCAGCAAAGGAAAGATTAAATTGGGTTACGGTATGGCATGGTCCTTGTAAACCAAGATATAAACTAAGTAAGCCGGCACCCATATTATTCACAGCATGTGAAAAGGCAGTGGGTGAAGATAGCCTTGGTTCAGCATCAAGAATGGAGTCCATAAAATCCATACTCATCTTTATGCCAGCATAAGCCGTTCCAACCACTAAACCCATGGACTCTATAGGTAAATTTTCATGTCCTTCTAAAGCATTAGCACAAGCCAATAAACCCATGCGTGCATAGGGAGGAATACGGCGCAAAGGTGCTTTGGGAAATAGCGCACTTAGCTTTGCATTTTCATCTGCATTCAGAGCTGGTGGCGGTGGCATATCCTTATGATAACCATCCAATATATTATGTATAGCACCAGTACCAAGTACGCTAAGGCAAGCTGTCATAATTAGCTCCTTTAAGTATTAGTGCAGCATTGCTACCGCCAAAACCAAGGGAAGTGGACAGGGCATAATCTTTTTGTATATCTAAGCTACCAGTTGTAGGGGTTAAGCCAATAACTGGATCAACATTTTCAAAACCACGAGTTGCAGGTAACTTTTTTTCTGCAAGTGCTAACAAACAAAGAATAGCCTCAACTGCTCCGGCTGCACCAAGAGTGTGCCCAGTAATACTCTTACTACCCCAAACAGGAATGTCCGACATATTTGTCTGAAAATATTTACCTTCTACTTTGTCATTTTCTGGTGTGGCTGTTCCATGGGCATTGATGAAGGCTAAATCTTCTTTATCTATTTGGGCTTGCTTTAAAGCAAAAGCTATGGCAGCCCCAAGCCCACGCGCATCAGGATGAGGAGCAGTAAAATGATGTGCATCGGCATGCGCGCCATATCCAACCACAAAGCCAAGCGGTTTTATGCCACGTGCAAGAGCGTGCTTGGTTTTTTCTAATACTACAATTCCAGCTCCCTCACCAAGGTTAAGACCTTTTCGATTTACATCAAATGGCTTACATAGTTCATCGCTATATATCATTAAACGTGCAAAACCAGTGTGCGGCACAAGGCTAAGAGCATCCGCCCCCCCACAAAGCACTATGGAGCACTCATCTTGTAAAATCATATCCATACCCATACCTATGGCATCTGCTCCTGAGGTACAGGCATTGGCAATGGTTAAACTAGGGCCTTGCAGATTAAATTGTTCTGCCAGATTAAGAGCTAAATTTGAGGTAAAGAATTCTTCAATGTCATTAGGTAATGCAGAATATCCCTGTTTTGTGCTGCTGTCTTGGTTGCGCAATTGCTTATAACCATCCAAGAAATGCAAAGCACTGCCAGCTGTAGTGCCAAGTATGCTAGCACATGCTATGCTCCCCGTGGATAAAAGTTTAGCCTGGCTTAAAGCTTGTTTGGCAGCATATATGGCTAAGTTTAAGGTATCGCGAGCAGAAAAAAGGCGCTTGCCCCCAAATGCTTCCTCAGGTGCTGCAAAAAAAGCATAAGGCATGGCAGCATCATGCAATAGTGCTGGTGCACTAAGCTTGGGCGTACTTTGAAGCAACTCTTGGCATTTTGTGCCAGCAGAGCAGACGCATCCCATACCACTAATACAAACGGGGGGTACATTTTGCTTGAGCATGTTAACTACTTTGTTTTTCAAGTATATAGTCAGCTAATACGGCAACGGAAACAAATACTTGCCTTGCTGTGTTTGAGTCTTCAATAATAACATTAAAGTTTTTTTCAAGCATCACAACTAGTTCAACAGCATCTAACGAATCTAGGCCAAGGCCTTCTTCACTAAACAGTAGCATGTCATCACTAATATCGCTTACGCTAACACCTTCAATATTTAGGGTAGTTACTATATCTTGTTTGAGTTTTTCCCTACATTCTTGAACTGTCATCATTACCCCACATGTCAAAAAAGTTAAAAAAGTGATATGGATATTTATTAACCATATGTTCCATAGCCGTAGCAAATATTTGCACATATTCTTGCAAAGCTTGAGGATTACGTCGAAGGTTTGGGGGTAAATCTAGATGCTGAGTTTTTACCCCATGAACACCATCATTTTGTAATATACTAAAGCTTATAAAAATAGGCACTTGTGTGATGGATGCCAGTAAAAATGCGGTGCTAGGTAAGTATATATTGCCACCAAGAAATTTTACTTGCACCTTTTGATCAGCAAATTCCTCAACCCTATCTCCCCCAATACAAACGATTTCTTTACGTTGCAAGGCAGATGTTATGGCAAAGGATGCCTTTATCCCATCACGAGAATTAATGATGTTAATACTGTGTTGACCTTGTTGTTCCTTATGCTGAAAGTAATGCTTATCTGTATCTTGTTCACTAATCCATTGCACTATGTTAATAGGGCGGTCTAGCTCTTCAATAGCAGAAAGTCCAAGCTGCCATGCTCCAATATGCGCGGTTAAAATAATGCATCCTCTGTCAGGAGGCAAATGAGTTTTTATATAATCACGTGCGCTGGAATGAGCTGTGGTGGTTTTGATATTTAAAATACCGCCTATGCTTCGCTCAAGTAATACTTCGGCAAAACGTAAATATAATTTATAACAATGTACCCAGCGCGTAAAGCCTTTATCATGTGGAAAACGATGCTTAAGGTATGCATAGCAACGCCTGCGCACTGAGGGGCGCAAAGTGTAGTAAAAAACCACCAAGCGCAATAAAATTTTTGCAAGAAAAATAAGACGTAAACGCACTATAAGGTAAAATATCTCATGTTGCAGACGTGAAGCTATACTTTTTCCTGTGTTGTTCATGGTATGATTTTATGATTTTTTTGTTAAATAAATTGATAAATTCCAAACAATTAATGCCATTATTATGCCTACAAATGGAGCTAAGGCAATGGCACCTAAAATCCAATCTATTATACGTTGCCAAATTTCATGCCCTAGGGTGTTAATGGAAAATTCTGTTAGCCATTCACCATTTCTTATTCTGTAGCCCAATAAAACACATAGACCTGGTAAAAATGGTGGCCAGCTAAGGGGGATTATAGCAAGAGCACATAGGCGGTCAAGATGCCATTTTTGTATACAAAAAAGTAAGAGTATACTTTGCAAACCAAGTATGGGCAGAGTACAAATTGTTAGAGAAATTGCCGCAGAAATACTTAAGTTTATGGGACTTGAATGTTTGAGTAATAGTTTTAATGATTGCAATGGGGATAGTAATGAAATATTTCCTTCCACATCTAGTGAATGATGCTTAAAAGGTATGGGCACAAGCGCACGAATGGTTAAGCGTGTATTTAATATTGTGATACGCACATTATCAGCTATTGCCTTAAAGTGTGAAATGCGCTCTTCACCATGCTGATAGAGAACTTGTATTGGTATGTCCGCAATGGCAAATCCTGCCCAAGCAGCTTGTACTAACACTTCAATTTCAAAAGAATAACGATTTTCTTTTAGCGGTAGGCAAAGTAGGGCTTGTAATGGATATACTCTAAAGCCACTTTGCATATCACTAACCCTAGTACCAGTTTGGACAAACATCCAAAATTCAGAAAATACTCGCCCAAAGCGAGAAGATTTAGGTATGTTATCCACGGTAAAGTCACGCGCACCCACCAAGAATGTATTGGGATTTTCTCTTGTGGCTTGTACAAATAATGGTATATCTTCCGGATAATGCTGATTGTCTGCATCAAGGCTTAGCATGTGTGTAAAGCCTTGTTCATATAGTTTTTTTGCCCCAAGTAGCAAGGCATGCCCCTTACCCATATTTTGAGGTAAGCTTATACATTCTATGTCAAGATCTTCTAAGTTTGCAAGGCCATTATCGGTTGAACCATCATCTATAACCATGACCTTAGCTACAAAATCATTGCACTGAGCTAGGGCACGTAAAACCACATCCCGTATGGTCTGGCCATGATTGTATAGTGGTATGAGTATACCTATCTTAACTTGCCCTTGAGCATCTAACATACAAGCAAGCCTTGAGACCAGCGTTTACAAAATTCTTTATAAAACTCAGGTTGTTCTAAAAGTAAATTTTCTTTTAAATCTAGCATTAACTGAATGGTATGACCCTTGGTATGACAATTGTCATCTTGGTCTAAAATACGATATTCAAATTCTAAGAGTGCAGCTTCATTCCATAAAAGCGAAGATTCAATAATATATGTTTGATTATAACGAAGCGGAGCTATAAAATCTAAGCTAAAGCTTTTTAAAGGAATGACTACATTACTAAAATAAAAATCATAATACGTTATACCAAAGTGATTGCCCATATCATCGCGCCCATCTTCAAACCATGAGGCATAATTTCCATGCCACATAAATTGAATTTGATCTACTTCACCAAAGCGTACACGTCTGGTAACACGACGTATTAATGGCGGATGTTCTCGTATTATGGGGCGTTTTCTCATATACTTTCTCCAAGCCAACTAAATTTGGCGGCTACACTTTCTTGAACCAGTATATTACAATCCCAAAGCTCATTTTGCTTTTTTGTTACTATGCAAGTAATTGTATTGTCAGGACCAATAGGAGATGTAAATTTAGCCTGAGTAACTTCTTGTAGGCCTATATTTTGTCCAGTAGCCTCACTTGCAGTCATTTGGGCCATAAGAATTTGCATTATGGCTGGCAGAACTGGCTTACTTGGAAAATGGCCTTCAAATCCAATAAAACTTGCAGATAAAAAGAAAGACTTACTATATGTAGTATCATCTATCTTTACTACCGGCTTGGCGCATAACTCTAACTTGTCACGTAAGTTTTTCATATATTCTCCTCAACTTGGAGCTGGCTCTTATTCTTATTATTTTTAAATATTTGTTTATGTTCTAGGCTGTAAGATTTTTCCCAATACAATGGTAAGGGATTGGTTGATCGTAAGTTATGTGCTATAATTTGAGCTATATCGTGTACAATACTTTGCATTTTTGCACTTGGAACGTTTAAAGCAAGTTTGCACTGTATATCATTATTAATATAGGTACATTGGGCAAAACGCTTACCTTGTAAAAGCACTAGACCAAGCTTTACTTCTTGTGTGGGCGCAGATTCTTGTTCAAGCCCAGCTAAAAGTGCTAGGTTTATTTCTTCATCGCTATACCAAATGGTGTAGGCCCTAGGTTTTATATTTGTAGGCATGTTTATACTGTAGCTTTGTGTTCCACAAGCCACCAAGAGTAAACATATGAAAAATATTATATAGTTATATTTCATGGCATTGTTCTTTACATAATCTTGGTAATAACCAAATGCTTACAGGCATTTCCACTAATAATCCCACAAAAACCACATGACCCATAGCTTGCAAAGTGGGGTGTGTGGCAAAGGCTAACATACCCATACTGACACATGCTGTAAGTGATGATACTATAATTGCCCTATTCATCTGTAAAGCAAGACCCCTAGCTAGGTGATGTGTAGCTAAAATACCATGGTCTATGCTTAATCCAAGCACAAGGGGCATAGCTGCAAGGCTTGCTAATGTTAAGGGTTTTTGCCACAAAAGCATAGTTAAAAAAACGCAAAATATGGCCGCAAGAGCTGGTAGTGCCGCAAGCAGAGTTTGAGCAGTATTTCTAAAACATAAAAAAAGTAAAATGATACAAAATAAAAACATTAAAGGTAGGTATCGTGCTTCTTTGAAAAATGTCGTGCGTAAATTTTGCTCAAGGCCTTCAGGTGTAAAGAGTGTTACTTGATTATAAATTGCTGGTGGTATTTGCTCTTGAGTGAGCTTTGCATTGGCAATAATACGACTTTGGTATGCAGCTTCTTGGGGATAATATTGAAATAAATTCTGTACTAATGTGCCCCATGGTCCTTGCTTAAGAGCTGCTAAGTCTATGGGCTTTGGCTTTTTTTGTAAGAAACTAAAAAAGGGCTCAAATACAGTTTGCGCTGGTAGTTCAGTGGAAAATTTATCAAAATTTGCTTTAAGCTGTGCTGAATTTTTTTGTATAAAGTTATGCCAGCGAGCAAGATTTTCTCTCATAACATTATCACTTGGTAGTATATCCGCAAGGCTAGTAAAGCGAATTTGAGGTAGATTTTCTCTTAAAATATTTTGGACTGCTCTAGTTTCTTGCAAAGCCTTGGCTTCATTTTGTGCATCAATTAATAATAAACTTGGACTGGTTAACTGCCAAGTTTTAATAAAATCCTTACTCTCATCTTGTATATTATGAGCGTTTGCACCCATGCTTTGTGGTGAGACATCAATGGGTAAAAATTTAAATAGAACAATAGAAATTAATCCAAAGCTAAGGCATAATGCTAGAGTTGGTATTAATCTTGGTATTTTACGCGGGATAGAATTTTGATTTTTACTTATAATGTGGGGTTTATCAAATTTTGGGCAAAGTGGTAAGATGTAAAGAGCTAAAATAAAACCACTAAAAAGGGCCACTATAGCTAAGGTAGAGAGTTGACGCACAGCCGGTATGGCTGAAAATAATAATAGCGCAAAGCCAGAGGCATTAAGTAAAAATCCTTGCAATAGCGGAGTGTTTAAAGCTTTGAAAACAGTATTTTTATTCTCATTGCTACGCAGTGCAAAATGCATATGCACAGCATAATCCTCAGCTATGCCAAGAATGCTCATACCAAAGCCAACTGCTAATCCAGAAACTATTCCAAAAAATAAATGTACCATACCCAGAGCTATACTTATGGCAAGGCAAGGGGTTAGTAAAAGCCAAAGCCCACCTATAGAGCGAATAAATGTAGCATATATTAGGGCTAATCCCAAAATAGAAACTAAACTTATCCATAAAATATCTGCATCTATGGCTTGAGTATTGGCGGCAGTATGGCGTATAGCGCCAATTATTTTGGTATTAATTTGTGGAGGAAGTTTTTCAAGAGCTTGATCTATGTTTTGCATAAGTTCAAGTGCAAATTCTGTATTATGTATGGATTTTTGTGGCTGCAATACCAATAATAAATGCTCTCTATCCTTACTTAAAGCAAAACCGTACTCTGGATTAATCTTAGGAGTTGTGCTTATACTATCAATGCTTGGCAAGCGGTTTTGCACCAATTGTCTAAGGCCTAAGGGATCATTTCGTATCCAGTCCAATGTTCCTGCTGTGGGAAATCCTAGCATAAGGCTTTGAGCATTTTGTATTGACTGCTCAATATGTTCTGGACGAAAAAGTCTTTGAAAATCTTGCTGCATGCCTTCATCAAACCATATTGGTAATAATTCTAAAACGCTTAGTGGTTTTGGAAGAGCTAAGTCTTGAGCTTGGATGACTAAATCAGGATTTAAATTTTGTTGCACATTTTGTATATGCTTTACAAGCTCATCCAAGGGCATGGTAGTTGTTTGAAAATCCACATAAATATTTTGTGAAAAACTTGCCATTTCCATGGCCTTAGTCATGCTTTTTAAAGTTTTGGTATTATCAGGAAAAAAAGCTGTACTATTTTTTTCTATGGGAAGATTAAATAGAATATAAAGTAAGAAGGCCCAAAAAAATCCTATAATAATTAGTATTTTTTTGCTATGATGCTGGGCTTGAGTATAAAATTTTTGCGCCGAAATTAATTTCATGGAAAAGGTGTTCCATCAGGGAATGCTGAAGGATATGGTTTGTTTATTTGTATATCTTCAAAATCTAGCTCAGTGCTATCTCCATTACTTTCATTAAAAGTCATGGATTTTATAGTATAATTTTCATTGTTTATACATAGCTGCAAGGATGCAAAAAAGGTTTCATCCTTGGGTTTTAGTTTTAAGCAAGTAATTATCTTATTTTCTACATGTTTATCTATGCTAATATCATAGTCATTTTTAATCGTTTTTTGATCAAATGTAAACCAGTTCAAGATTTTCTTAACCATGGTGTTAACAATACTACCTTCATATCTTTGGGCTTTTTTAATTGTACTACGTTCCTGAAGCCATATCCATCCTACATTTTTTTGAAATAAAATACCTGAAGGGGCAGGACTTAAATATTCCCAAAGAATAGCGGGGTGACCTTGATAATCTTTAGTAAAGAAAAAATGACCTTGAGATTGAAGAGCTTGCTTTAAAAATGACAATTGTTTTTTTTGCACAAATTTGGCTTGCAATGTACTATTTTGTTTAGAAGAGTTGGCCATACTTTGTAATATTGAGTCTAATTCACTGGCCATTGCAAATGTGCTTGATATATTAATAATTAATGCTGTTAATATAATATAAGATATGCGTTGCATGCTTACTACCCTTGGCTTAAAGGAGCAAATATCTTGAATTGTCCGCTGACAATGCATTCACCTTGCTTAAACAGCTGTCCTTCTATAACCATAATGTCACCAACAGTAGCCAAGCATTTAACTTTTGCCACCAAGGTATCACCAAGTTTTGCTGTGCCAAAAACCTTCATGCTACGCATAGAAGCTAAGTAGCCAAAGCTTTGAGGGTTGGTAACACCATTACCAGCAGCAAAACTCTGCGCTAAAATTTCAAGCAGGGCTATGGTTTCTATCTCATTGTTTTCTTTAAGAAAAATGCAATTAGCATCAATAGTATAGCTTGCTTCTGTATTTTTTTCATCCACATACAAGAGCTTATCAAGTAAGAGCATAGGCTTACGATGTGGCACAAAATTTTCTATGGGATTATTAAGGTAATTATTTTTCATGGCAATTTTTCATGGGGAGGTTTGCCCTCCCCATAAAGATGCTAATTTTTATTTAGTAATAGATATTATGTTAAGTTCTCTGTCAATATCTTTACGCAAAGTTGCAACCCATTTATTATAGTTGCGGTGGATTTTTCCACTACTAGTTATTAAGTTAACACTATTTTTATATTTTATTTGAAACTCTTTCTCAGTGTATGTAATGTCCACTACAACGGTGTGGGATCTAACAACTATAGACGCTTCTATTTGCCCAGGCTTAATTTCTTTAGGATACCATCCTCTTTTAGAGCAAGCTAAAAGAATGCCTTGTTTCACGTCTGACTGCTTAAGTGGTTTGACAGTGTTAATAGCGGCATATACAGGATTAGCACCAATTGCGGCGTTGGCACTTACATGGGCAGGCATTGCCACTAGTAGTAGTAAGATTAAAACAGCTATTCTACGCATTATAAACCTCCGTTTCTGTGTTAAAATATTGTACATATTCCATCCTTGCTTCACGCATCATAGCCCTATGAGGCAATGTTTCGTTAGCAAAGTTATTGGGTAAAATTGGTTTTAGCATGCTTACATGTATCATTTGTGGAGTAAAATATTTTGCCCCAACAGGAAAAACTGCACCACTGTTCTTTATGGCAAATGGTATGGCAGGTATATTGAGGTTGTAGGCTAGTTGAAAAGCCCCCACACGAAAACGACCTAATTGCCCATCACGAGTGCGTTTGCCTTCAGGAAAGATAGCGATTGAAACATTTTCTTTGATTAATTCTCGACATTTTTTCTCTATTTCATCTGGAGAATTGCTTTCAATATCAATATATTGAGCATGTAGCATCATGGGTGCAAAAAAGAACAATTTTTTATAAGGCCAAGCCTTACTCACAAACACTACGCGCGCAGAGTGCAAAGCGCCAAATAAAAATAAATCTAAAAATGATTGATGATTAACTATATATACGGCTGGTTCATATTTTTTAGATTCAATAGTGTTGTGAAGATTTAGTGGTATGACAGGATGTAACAAAATCCACGTAACTCGACCATAAAAATGTATAGCAAGACGTGTTAAATGTGGGCCACAGGATAGATTTAAAATTTTTGCCACAAAGGTTAGGGCAAGACCGAAAGGTAAAAAAAGCATGGTCCAACCAATAAATATGGTAAAAATCCATACATTGGCTAGAAAAATATAGGCTTTATGCTTGAATTGTGCCTGCGTCGCGCAAGGAACAGATAAAGCCATGAATATCTCCCAAGGTTTGAATATGGGTTAATGGTTCTTTATTATTAAGTTTAAAATTAAAAGATTTTTCAAGTACAATGACCATGTCCACAATGTCTAGGCTATCTAGCCCTAGGTCCTCTCGAATGTGAGCTTCAGGTATTAGCTTGTCAACATCAAGCTCAAACTCTTCAGCTAAAGCATGATTGATGGTGCTTATGATGGTTGAATCGTCCATATAAAACCTTATTAAAATAGAAAAATTGACAATTTATGTGCGAAACATCATCTAGCATAGTTTGAGTATGGCGTCAAGCAAACTATGCTTGGATACCTTAGCATAATTTAATATATTGAGTTTCATAGATCATTAATTTCAGTTGCTTGCTGTGATGTTGTACTGTGATACTTGATTGACATTACAAAAAAATAAACTAGTAATAAGTTAAATATTTAACATGGAAAGACATTTATAAGTTATAAATGCCTTTCCATGCCTAATATTAATTTTCGTAATAAGATCTTAAGACTTGGCTACGTATGGGGTGGCGTAGTTTGCGCAAAGCCTTGGCTTCAATTTGGCGAATACGCTCACGTGTTACATTAAATAGTTTACCCACTTCTTCAAGAGTGTGGTCGCTTTTTTCCGCAATACCAAAACGCTTACGCAAAACTTGTTCTTCACGTGGGGTAAGGTCTGCTAAAACTGTGGCTAATTGCTCAGAAAGTTTAGTATTGATAACTTCTTCTGATGGAGCCACAGCCTTTTTATCTTCGATGAAATCACCAAGGCTTGAATCTTCTTCATCACCAATGGGAGTTTCAAGTGATATGGGTTCCTTAGCAATTTTTAGAACTTTTTTAACTTTATCAACAGGATAGTCCATGCGTTCAGCAATTTCTTCAGGAGTTGGGTCACGTCCTAACTCTTGCACAAGATAGCGCGAAGTACGAATTAGTTTATTAATTGTTTCAATCATATGCACAGGGATACGAATGGTGCGCGCTTGATCTGCAATGGCACGGGTAATGGCTTGGCGTATCCACCAAGTAGCATAGGTTGAGAACTTATAGCCGCGCTGATATTCAAATTTATCAACTGCTTTCATAAGCCCTATATTGCCTTCTTGGATAAGATCAAGAAATTGTAAACCGCGATTGGTGTATTTTTTGGCAATGGAAACTACCAGACGCAAGTTTGAGCGTATAAGCTCTTGCTTTGCACGCATGGCCGCAATATTTCCTCGCTTAATGCGCCATAACACTTCTTCAAGATCACCCACATTATGGCAACACTTTTCTTGAAGACGGCGTAGTATTTCAATTTTACCAATAATCATTTCTTTAAATGAAAATAGTTCATCAACACTTAATTTCAACTCCTTGGCAGCTTCAACAGGATGCACAGATCTACTTTCAAGGTTATCAAATAATTCTTGAATTTCAGCTTGTGTACGTCCTGTAGATAAAATATATGCCGAGAGATCGCGCTGACAATTGTGCATCTGGCGCACATAATCTTCTACTGTTTCAATAATGCGATCAATGAGGGTTTTTTCTAGTTTTATATCTCTAAGCCGTGTAACTATTTCTTCTTTATAGCTTAAAATCTCTTTTTGAATGCCCGCAACTCTACGTTCAAGCGTGCAACAATCATCAAACTTGGCGTAAATCTTTTTCTTTTTCTTAAAAGTTGCCTTTATTTCATCAAGAAGCAGTATAACACGTGAGCGTTGATTCATTTCATCTTCACTTGGGTCATCTTCTTCAATGGTTTTAACTACGTCTTTAAGCTTAATACGATTTTGACGTAAATCTTCACCAACACTTATAAGCTCCTCTACCGCCACAGGCACTTCAACTAAGGCATAGAGTACGTCTTGCTCTCCAAGTTCAATTTTTTTGGCAATAACCACTTCACCATCGCGGTCAAGCAGGGGCACAGCACCCATCTCACGTAAATACATACGCACCGGATCAGTGCTACGCGATGAATAATCAACAGCATCTTCTTCATCTGCTAGGTCAAGAGAAGCCTCACCAACTACATCATCATCGGCTTCCGCTGTTGGTACAGTAATTTTCTTACCTTCTTTTTCAGAATCAACAATAGCAATTTCTAATTGCTCAAAAATAGTTATGATTTCTTCAAATTGCTGCTCGGAGGAGCTAATTTCCACAGGTAAGGCTTTGTTTACCTCATCAAAGGTAAGAAAACCCGTAGCCTTGCCTTTGGCAATAAGGGTTTTTATTTGTTGTATATCTTTAAGATTATTCATGCTTCCTCCCAAGTGATTCCTGTAACACTTTAAGATACTCTAAATCTGCACTAAAGTCACCTATTCTTGCATTTTCACGTAAGGCCGCGGAAATAGAAGACTTTTGCGTATGATTTGCAAAATCTTCCAAGGCCTCAGCAAGACTTTTTAATTCTTTGTCCCCATTATCATCCATAGGGGGAGAATCGCCAGTTCGGCAAGATACCCAAAAGGTTTTTTCGCGTGCATTAAGTTCATAAAAAACATCTTCTGGCCCAAACATTTCAATTTTATGCCAAAGTTCGCGTGCAACTTCTGAGTTGAGAGCCATGTCAGCCCCAAGGTTTTGCACGTCTTTTAATCTATGCGGGTAGCGCACAGCATACATCATAATTTGTTTGTCGCGCATGGCTAAAGGGCTAAGTGGCCTGCCATGTGCACCTGTCATATTATTTTGAGCTTTTTGTCTTGTGCTATTTAATTGTGTTGTAGCAACATTCTGGCGCAAGCTTTGTTCTGTAAGTTGCAAGCCAGCTGCAAGTTTACTAGCAAATGGACTCTTTAGCTCTGTAATATCAATTTGTTGTAAAAAATTCCTCGCCCAATCTACTTGTTCAGTTGGAGATTGTTTACGTAAAACATCCATGCAAAAATTTAAGCCATCCGGTGCTTTGGCTAAAAGGTCTTCAAAGGCTTGAGTTCCTTGACTATGTAAAAGGCTGTCAATATCTTCACCTTCTGGTAAAAGAACTACGGTGCAGGTAAGCCCTCGAGTTAAAAACATTTCACAAGCACGCATGGCAGCTTTGCGCCCTGGATTATCACCATCAAAAAGTAGCACAATATTTTTTGTAAACCCTGATAGACGCTTTACTTGTTCTGGGGTTAGGGCTGTACCCAAAACGCCAACGGCGTGGGTGTAGCCAAATTGATGCAGAGTAAGCACGTCCATATACCCTTCGGTTAAAAGGACATTGTTCTTTATAGTAATCCCTCTTCTGGCTTGCGCAAGACCATAAAGATGCTCTCCTTTTTTATAAATTGGAGAATCTGAACTATTTATATACTTTGCCTCATCTTCATTTTCAATAATTCTTCCGCCAAAGGCAATTACCTTTTCTGCAAGAGAATAAATTGGGAAAATCAATCTACCTCGAAAGCGGTCATAAGCGCGGCCAGTTTTTTCACTTTTTGCAAGTAACCCTGAATTGATACCATCGTTATCACTAAAGCCAGACCTTTTTAAAAATTGAGCCAAGCTCTGCCAGTCTTTTTTGGCATATCCAAGGCCAAATTTCGTAATAATTTCTGGGCTTATTTTTCTATCTTTCATGTAGGATCTGCAAACCGCACTTTCATCTAACTTTAAATTATTACTGAAATGTTGTGTTGCTAATTCATACATACGCATTGTGTTTTGGCGCAATGTTTTTCTTGCTTGTAAATCACTATTATTTTGATTTTTTTGTCCTTTCCAAGGTTTGATTTCAATGCTTAATTCAAGGGCAAGCTGCTCTAAAGTTTCCTTAAAGTCAAAACCATTGATACGCCCATAAAAATCAAATAAATCACCAGAAGCTTGACAACCAAAGCAATAAAAAAGACCTTTTTCCTCATCAACATGAAATGAGGGTTTGGTTTCTTGGTGGAATGGGCATGGGGCAGACCAGCGTGGACCATTACGTTTTAGATCTACATATCTACGTACAAGGTCAACAATGTTAAGTTGCTGCTTTATTTGCCTTATGGTATCATTTCTTTGCATATCTTATGCTTGGTTTGTTGATTTATAGTAAATGTTTTTTTACAAGCTTGCGACGCAGTAGCCTTTAAGGCTTCATGCAATCCTATTTAATTATCTTATAATATTTGTAAATATCTTGTTAAAAAAAATAATCCTTTATCTGCGATGAAAAATAGCAAGATGCAAGGAAGTGTTAAATTTTAGGATGGGAATGGGGTTCTTTCCCCCATGACCTGAGTAAAATTTTTCACTGACGCAGCAGACTTTAAAATTTCATGTAATCTTATTTAATTATCTTATAATATTTGTAAATATCTTGTTAAAAAAATAATCCTTTATCTGCGATGAAAAATAGCAAGATGCAAGGAAGTGTTAAATTTTAGGATGGGAATGGGGTTCTTTCCCCCATGACCTGAGTAAAATTTTTCACTGACGCAGCAGATTGCTGTTTTTCATCGCAGATAAACGATGGTCATACCATCTCCACCCCTATCCTCTGGCGCAAGCTCAAAACTATCAATGCCAGGAAAAGTGCGTAAAAAATTATGGACTTCCTTACGCAAAACGCCGGTTCCACGCCCATGCACAATTTCAACATTTTCACGCCCATTGAGTAAAGCTTTATCCATGAAATCACTAACAGCGGCTAGGGCAATTTCTGCTCTTTGCCCGCGCAAATCAAGTCGTAATGCCGGACCGGATGATTTTGTGGTGGTTAAAATAATACCACTACCAGTTGAGTTGTTAGAACTTTTGCTTACTGTGCTTAGGGCTATATTTTTATTGTCAGCCCAAAGTGTAACTCCACCCATGTCTAAACGAACACGATTTTTGCGTGTGTCAATTTCACATACAGTGCCTTTTTTACCAAAGCTAGTGTGCAGAACTTCTTGACCAAGCTGCAAAGTAGCAAGGTCTGCCTTGTCTTGTGGATTAACATCTGGCTTTTTAGCTACTTCTGAGCGCAAGCGTGACATATTTTTTAAGGCTTGCTTATGGCTTACTTTACCAGCTTTCCATGCATGCATTAGTTCATGGGCTTTGTTGCGCAATTCAGTATAAAGTTCAGCGCGTTCACGCTCAAGTTTTTCTTGTAATTTTTGATGCTTAAGCTTGGCTTGATCTTGTTCTTGTTTGAGCTTGGTAAGTTCTTGTTCTCGCTGTACTGCTAAGGCATTAAGACGTTCAAGTAGGGCAGAGCTATCTTCACCTTCTAGTAATAAATATTGTTCAGCACGACGGATAATGTTTTCTGGTAAACCATGTTCTCTTGCCACATCAAGGGCTTGGCTTGAACCAACTTGATCGTAGGCTAGACGGAAAAGTGGCCGCTTGGTATTTGGGTCAAATAATACAGAGGCAACGCGAGTTCTCTCACGTCCAAGGGCATATGTTTTTAGGGCCGGAAAGTGTGTGGCGGCTACCACGCTAACATTACGATCAATCAAAGCATCCAAAACAGCTTGAGCTAATGCAGCCCCTTGGGTGGGGTCGGTACCTGCTCCAAATTCGTCTAATAGTATAAGATAATTTTTATCAGCATTTTCCCAAGCTGCGGCTAAATGGCGAATTTGAGCTGTGAAGGTGGATACTTGGTCATCTAGGCTTTGCTCATCACCAATAAATGCGTGAATATTAGTCCAAGCTGGCACATAAGCTCCACGACCCACGGGAACAGGTAAACCGCTCATGCCCATAAGAGCCACAAGTCCAAGAGTTTTTAGGCACACCGTTTTGCCGCCAGCATTACCACCTGAGATCACTAAGGCTTTTGAACCATCTTGTAGTATTATATCAATAGGTTGTGCTGTTCCTGCAAGAGCGAGTAGGGGGTGATGTGCATCAGGAATATATATGCCTTGGTCACAATCCACGAGATTTATGCAAATACTTTCAGTATTAGAATTTATGCCTTTAGACATGGCTTTGGCTAGCTTGTCCATGGCATAAAATACATCGAGCTTAGTCAGTAAACGTGCAGCATTTTGAACTAACTCTATATTATCACGTACCATACTTGTAAGGAATTCAAGAATTTTACGCTCTTCTTCACGTTCTTCACGCTTAAGGTCTTGGAGGCGATTGTTAATTTCAACCAAGAACATGGGTTCCAAATAGCAAGTTTCACCTGTTTGAGACCAATGATGAATTATGCCTTGTAAGCGGCCTTTAAAGTTAGCCTTGAGTGGTAGTACATAACGATCAGAGGCTAGGGTCATAAACTCATCTTGTAAATAATGACCTATGTTATATTGTGCGGCAAAATCCTTTACTTTACGTAAGCATCCTTGATGTATACGACGTAATTCACTACGCACTAACAAAAGCTCAGGTGAACTTTCGTCACGTAAGAGACCATCATCACTAATGCAGCGCTTAAGCGCAGAGTAGAGCTGTTCTGGTAAGGTGCATTGTTGCACCAAGGCTAGGAGGTTGGGCCAAGGACAAAGCTCTGTGTCGTGTTTTGGCTCAATAGACGATTTTGCTTGCCATGCTTGGTGTAATACTTGGCGCAACGTCCAAAGGGCATCTAAATCAAGTAATCTATGTTTAATACTTAAATAAGATTCAATGCCTGCTATATCAGGAAATGCTGTAAGTTGAAAATTTTTTTTATCGGTCTTTGAGCTTGCTGTATCAGATGAATTATTGTGCCCGTGCCCGCTATGCCAGATTTGAAATTCGCTATAAAGATTAGCGGCTAGTGTGGCCTCTAATGCACTTTTGAAAGGACGCAAGGCTAAAGCCTCTGCCTTACCTGATGAAGAGAGGCAAAATCCTGCAAGATGCTCTAGTATCTTACTAAATTCTAAAGAATTGAGGGAGCGTGTATCCATGTGCAATATAACTAGGCTAAGGCTGCCCGTACCTTGGCAGACAACTCTTTTCCGTCAACGCGCCCTTTATATTCAGCCATAATGGCGTTCATAACCTTGCCCATGTCTTGAGGCTTGCTTGCTCCTGTATCAGCTATGGCCTTGATAATAGCAGCATCTAGCTCACCCTCAGTAAGCATTGTTGGTAAATATTCCTGTAATACACTAAGCTCAGCTGCTTCGCGCTCAGCTAAATCTTGACGGTTGGCATCGCGGTATTGTGTAATTGAATCTTGACGTTGCTTGGCTTGACGCAGAATAACATCCATCATTTCGTTGTCATCAAGACTTCCGTTAGAGCGTTTAAGCTCCACTAAAAGATTTTTAGCGGCAGTTTTGAGTAAACGCAAAACGTCAAGCTTCAGTTGATCTTTAGCCTTATAGGCGGCAATGTATTCTTGCTCAATACGCTTACTTAAAGTCATAATGTGGTCCTGTGGATATTAAATGGAATTAATAGGAACTTAGAAAGATGCGGGGAACTCGATACCGAATTCCCCGCAAAGCTTGACATAAAATGAATAGAATACGGGGATTAACCCATGTTCATCTTTCTAATTTTCTTCATGAGCCGCTTTCTAGCAGCAGCCTTTTTCTTCTTACGCATAACGCTTGGCTTTTCGTAGTGTTGACGTTTTTTCATTTCAGATAAAACACCAGCCTTTTCTACTTGCTTTTTAAAGCGACGCAAGGCAATATCGAAGTTATAATCATCTTCGTTAAGGAAAACTCCGGGCAAAGAAATCACCCCCCCTTCATGTAATGAGCTAGTACTCTATAGATACATGAAATAAAAATCAAGATTTTTTTTGCCTTTTTTTGCATGAGGAATACAAAATATGCAGGATAAAAAATTGCGCTTTTCTGTGGCTGGTGGAGGTAGCTGGGGTACTGCTCTTGCTCAAACTTTGGCAGAAAATGGCCACACTGTAAATCTTGTATTACGCGATAGTAGCCTTGCTAAAAATATCAATGAAACCCGTGAAAATGCACGTTATTTATCCGGATATGTCTTGAGTGCTAATATATTCGCTACATCCAGTATGAGCTGTATGGCTAAAAGTGACGTGATTGTTTTAGCTGTTCCAGCTCAAAGCCTACGCGGTTTTTTGCAGGATGCTTATGATTTATTACCAGAAAATGTAGCTCTTGTTAATACGGCAAAAGGTCTTGAATGTCATAGTAAAAAAACTATGCAACAAGTTGTTCAAGACGTTCTTGGCAAAAAAAATCCCCGCTATGCTATTTTGTCGGGCCCATCCTTTGCAGCAGAAGTTATGCAAAAACATCCCACTGCAGTAGTGCTTGGATGCGCTGGCAGTAATCTTGGTAAAGAAATGCTAACAGCTTTTTCATCAGATTATTTTCGCTGCTATTCGGGTAGTGATGTGCTTGGGATAGAACTTGGTGGAGCATTAAAAAATATTATGGCTATAGCAGCTGGGCTTTGTGATGGTTTAGGCTTTGGACATAATAGTCGTGCAGCCTTATTAACACGCGGACTAGCAGAAATGAGTCGCCTAGGTGCTGCCATGGGAGCTGATCCCATAACCTTTATGGGGCTTTCTGGACTTGGCGATTTGATGCTTACTTGTACAGGTGACCTTTCACGTAATCGCCAAGTAGGCTTACGACTAGGCAAAGGAGAAAGCCTTGAACAAATTTTAACAAGTTTAGGCATGGTGGCAGAAGGGGTCAAAACTACCGAGGCAGTATATAGTATTACGCAAGAACTCCAAGTTAGTACACCTATTATTCAAGCTGTTTATGATATTTTGTATAAGCAAATTGATCCCAAACAAAGCGTTGTTGAACTAATGTCTCGCCGCTTAAAGGGTGAATATTAACCCTACAATATTAAGCTTTATGTATGAAAACAATTGAGTATAATCTTTTTTAAAAGTACTATAACATGGCAATATTATATGCTATATTGTTTAAGGCTGGTTGAATGCTGTAAAATAAATAAAATTCATTCTATGAAAAAGACTTGCCAAAAGTGACTATTTTGCGTAAATAATCCTTCGCTCATTGAGAGGAGAGGTGTCCGAGTTGGTCTAAGGAGCACGATTGGAAATCGTGTGTACGTTAATAGCGTACCGGGAGTTCGAATCTCCCCCTCTCCGCCATTAACAAATATTATAAAGCCCCATAAAGCCCACAAAGCCGTATGGGGCTTAACTTTTACCCCTTGCGCTGGTACTATGTAGTCCTATAAAGTCTATTGACATACCCACACTTTTGTAGGTATTTATGTAGGTACGTTGATACCTACAAGAATTGATACCTACAGTTAAGGGGGCATCATGGGAAAGTTAACAGATACAAAGCTTAGAGTCATAAAAGACAAGGGCAAATACTTTGACGGTGGTGGCTTGTATCTCTTTGTCACTTCAAGTGGTGGCAGGATATGGCGCATTGACTACAGGCATGAGGGAAAATACAAGACCTATGTAGTAGGGCAATATCCAACCATTAGCCTTGCCCAAGCCAGACAGACTCTTGCAGATATAAAAGTTACCCTCAAAAGCGGCCTTGACCCCCAAGCCGAAAAGCAAGCCAAGAAGCAAGCTATCATTGAAGAAGTACAAAACACCTTTGAAAATATCGCTCTTAAATGGCTAGAGACAAGGCAAGCTGATAAGACAGCCAAACACAAGCAAGACATAGCAAGCAAGCTTGAGCGTTTTATTTACCCCACCTTTAGGACACGAAGCATCAACTCTATCACGTCAAAAGAAATGCTTGAATGTGTCCGCAAAATGGAAGCCAAAGGCATACACGAAACCACAAAAAAGACTTTAGGCATATGCAGTCAGATATTTTCTTTTGCCGTAGGTGAGGGCATTGTAGATATTAATATCTGTGCAGGGCTTAACAGGCAGCTAGTAAATGCACCAGTAAAGCACTTTGCCTTTATCACAGACAAGAAAATCTTTGCCAAGCTCTTGAATGATATTGACCATTACCCCCACGGCATATTGATAAAGACAGCCCTACAAATTGCGCCCTATGTATTCCTAAGACCTAGCGAGCTTATCAACGCCACATGGCAGGAAATAGACCTAGATAATGCTTTGTGGACTATACCAGAAGAACGCATGAAGCTAAGACGCAAGCATATTGTGCCACTATCAAGCCAAGTTATTAAACTATTGCAAGGCTTGCATGAAGTGACAGGCGACACACCCTATCTTTTTGCAAATTGGAACAAACGAAATAAGCCCATAACCATTGACGGAATGCGCCAAGGCCTACGACGTATGGGATATGATAAAAACACCATGACCACTCACGGCTTTAGACATACAGCAAGTACCATGCTCAATGAACTAGGCTTTAACCGTGACTGGATAGAAAAACAGCTTGCACATAGCGAGCAAAACAGTGTTAGAGCAACTTATAACCACGCCGAGTATTTACCAGAACGCCGCCACATGATGCATGAATGGGCAAATTATCTCG
>CAYJLD010000011.1:0-6405 GCA_964371195.1 uncultured Desulfovibrionaceae bacterium
CTGAAATATAATAACATTCTAAAATATTATAATTTTATTGGAAAATAGTAATAAAAAAATTACCAGAAACAAGAGCATGGTATGCGAATTTCTGGCAATTTTTAAAGTTCAAAAGGGCTTTTTTTAGTGGCGGCTATCAAAATTTTCTGCAAAGAAAATTTTGCGCCGCGTAAAATAAGCCAGAATTAACTTCTGGCGTTCGCAAAGCGATATTTGGAGCGAGCGTGCCTTTTTAGAAAAATGCGTGAAACGCGTTTTCAGTACCGACTAAATAGTATTTTAGTAAAATAATTTTTTATGAAATAGAGTAAAGTGGGGCCGATAAATTAGTGTTGTGTTAATTTATCGGCCCCATTTAATCTTAAAAGTTTTATCTTGCTAATTTAAAACTCGAAATCAGTTATATAAGAAAATAAAAAATGTATAGCCATGAAAAAGTTAAGAGCAGCATAGTTTTAATACAAAGCACTTAGATTGTGAATGCAATTTATTGCTTGCGATAGTGTTGTTGCGCTTGCTGATGGCTCGCAATCTACTGAATTAAGTTATCTTTTTTTGCTTGCGGAACTTGTGTGTCAAGTTGGGTTTTTTCATTATAGCTTTTAGCAAGGCGACTCATCCATGTACGCACTTGATCTAAGTCATCTTGATGAACAGCTTCAGATGATCTGATAACGGTCTTTAATGTAGCCACCTCTTCACGTAAGCGTACGTTCTCATCGGTGGCTTCGTTTGCTGCCTTGGTTAAGTTCTGAATATGCTCTTGTTGGTTAGCTAAAATGCTAAGCGAGTGTGCTATGCTTTGCATAGCATTACTTTGCTGTTCAAGAAGCTGTAAGGCTAAATTGTTATCCATATTACCATAACCTTGTTGAGGCATTGGACTAGTATCTTGTTTTACTGCTGGAACGAAAACATCGGTGGTTCGAGCATATTTTTTGGCTAATTCCTTTTCGACAGCTGAGGCATTTTTGCCAACTTTCATATGTTCGAGAATACTTGAAACAATTTCAATGCTCTCCTCTCCATAACGGCGACGCCTACCTTCACCATGAATAGGTAAAAATTCAGCAAATCGTTTGCAATAATATCTTGCTGTTGATTCAGGTAAATCAAAATGCCTTGCAATATCAGCTAAGCTTAACAAGCCGTTATTAGGATGGATGTTATTACTCATAGTCACTCCACATAAAAGATGAAAAACAATACCGCAATGATAGGTAAAGTCAAGCAAAATAAGGAGTACAAAAGCAAAAATCAAAGATTAGCAAGACAGTATTGCGGAAAGCTAGACACATTACTAAAGCTCAAAATGATAAAGACCTGTGCAAGACTAAGTCACACAGGTCTAAAAAAAAGTAAATATAATTTAAAAATTAATTTATAACTCGACGTACACTTTTTAACTTAGGCTTCCAATAAGAATTATTTATGCTTTCAATTCTAATTTCAGCACCAGTACGAGGACTATGAATAAACTTATTCGCTCCAAGGTATAATCCAGTATGTAAGGCTGAGGAACTATGTGAAGGTTTAAATACCACGATGTCACCAGGCTTAGCATTACTTGACGAAATTTTCTTTCCAGTTGTAGCTTGATCCTTTGTAACCCTAGGAACAGTAATGCCATGTTCTTTGTATGCCCACCAAATAAGCCCAGAGCAATCAAAGCCTTTTTGAGGTGATGCACCACCGAATACATAATCTTTACCTATTTGACTGTGTGCAGTTTTGGCTACTTTTTGACCAACAGTGAAGTTGCCAGAGCTTTTGGAACCACATGCTCCTAGAAAAAAACATATGACAAACAACATAGGGATGTTAAACAAAAGCTTATTATTAAAGAAGTAATTTAAATTAAACATAAAAACTATCCTTAAAAAAAATTTGCAAAAATAAAATCATAATTGATATTTGCAAATATAGTGCCTGAAATTATTAAACATTTTCTAGAAAATTTATTGAAAACATTTTTATGATGTCATTTTAAGTGGTTAAGAGATGCAAAGGAAAAGTGTATAAATTAGATATGATGAATGATTTGTATTGAGTAAACCAAATAGTCAAAAAATGTTTGCTAAAGGCAATTTTTTCCACATAAGCCCGCATCAAAAAAAAGGCCACAAAAATTATAAGCAAGTTGAAAATCGAGAAAATAAAAAATAACTAGGCTAAGCGAATAAAGAGATTCTAGCAGTTAACAGCAAATATAATAATATAAGAATAAAATAAAAAACTGAAAAAAAATTTAATATACTCACTAAAGGCTATGTTAAAACGATTACCATCGTAAAAAAAATGGGGAAGATAGAACTATCTTGGTAAAGTGAAGTTACCAAGTTATGGAATGTTTATGGTTTAATGTAAGCCAATTATTGGTTTTTGAAAAATGCTTACAACCCAAAAATCCTCTATGAGCAGAAAGAGGTGATGGGTGGGAGGTAGATAGAACTAAATGATGTTGAGATTTAAAAAGTGTTTGGTAGGACTGAGCATGCTTTCCCCAAAGTAGCACAGCTAAGGGGGTAGGGCCTTGAGCTAGGCTTTGTAAAATATTATATGTTATAGTCTGCCAACCAAGTTTAGCATGCGAAAGAGGTTTAGAATCATTGACTGTTAAAATAGTATTTAAGAGTAGGACGCCTTGTTTTGCCCAATTGGACAAGTCTCCATGATAAAATTGTTTTTGAGATTGATAAATATCCGAATTTATTTCGTTAAAGATATTGCGCAGCGAAGGTGGTATTGGAGAGGTTTTAGGTACAGAAAAAGCAAGGCCATGGGCTTGTCCAGATCCATGATAGGGGTCTTGACCGAGTATAATAACAGATATTTTTTGAGGTGGACAAAAACTTAAGGCATTAAAAATTAAATTTTGTTCAGGATATATTACATTACCTTCATTGCGTAGTTGCGCAATGTGTTCAAGTAGTGCATGATGTTGACCGTGTTTTAAACAAGGGACAAATTGTTCCCATTGAAACAAAGTTGAATTTTTATGCATGATTAGGAAGCGCCAAAACCAGGAATGTGAAAGCGTTTTTCCAATCGATGTAATATCCAAGTAGCAATTGTAACCATTGCTAAGTAATAAGCACCTACAACAATAAATACCTCGGTAAATCTAAAAGTTGTTGAAGCAACAACCTTACCTTCACCCATAAGCTCCATGCATGTAACTAAGTAAGCAAGTGAAGAATACTTAATCAAGTAGATAACTTCATTTCCGCAACCAGGCAATGCACGTCTTGCGGCTTGAGGAATAATAATCCAAAAAATGGTTTGAAATGTAGTCATACCAAGTGCTTGGGCAGCCTTAATTTGCCCTTGTCGAATGGAGAACAAAGCACCTCTGATGTATTCAGAGTGATAGGCAGCACTACAAAGAGTAAAGCTAATTAGGGCAGCAAAGTAAGGTTCGAAGTATAGTCCAAGCTTTGGTAAGGCATAGTAAATCATCATCAGCTGAACTGCCAAAGGTACACCACGAAAAACCGCAACAAAGTAATCACCAACTTTACGGAAAAATTTTCCGCCATATACTCTTTGCACACCTACCAGAACCCCTGCCAAAAATCCTAAAATTGTAGCAGGAACAATTAAAGATATTGATACAACCAGCCCTTTATTTAAAGCAGGCAAAAGTTCGGAAGTTAGAAATGATGCATCAAACATTATTCAGTAACATCCATATCTAATAATTTAGTGCAAAAAGCTTGAGTGCGCGTATTTGCATTAGGAGCAAGCAAATGCTCAGGGGTGCCACGTTCTATAACGATACCTTGCTCCATAAACAAAATTTCATTGGCTAAGGCACGTGCAAAATCCATCTGATGTGTTGCCATAAGCATAGTCATGCCACCTTTGGCAAGGTCACGTATAACAGCTAAAACTTCACCTACAAGTTCAGGGTCCAATGCAGATGTAGGTTCATCCAATAAGATGACCTTAGGGTCCATTGCAAGGGCGCGTGCAATGGCAACACGTTGCTTTTGGCCCCCAGAAAGCTGTGCTGGATAAAGTGAAGTACGCTTAGCTAAACCGACCCGATCAAGCTCTTGCATGGCACGATCTTTGGCTTGCTCCTTGGTAAACTTACGAACCTTACAAAGTGCAATTGCAACATTATCTAAGGCAGTTAAATGATCAAAAAGATTAAAGTCTTGAAAAATCATTCCAACTTGGCTTCTAAAAGAACAAAGTTTGTCTTTATTATGAATATCAAGCTCTTGACCTTCTAGCCATATTTGTCCGCTATCTGGAACAATTAAGCAATTAATACATTGTAATAAAGTACTTTTGCCAGCACCGGAAGGTCCAATAAGCACTTTTAGTTCACCACGATTAATATCTAGCGAACAGTCTTGCAAAATGGCCTTACCGCCAATTTTAATAGAAATATTTTTAATACTTAATACGCTTGACTGCATAGTTTTCACCTAGTTTACGGCATAGCCTGGTACATAAATTTTTTGTTCAAGTATACGCAAGAGCCGAACCCCAATAAGAGTGATAATAAAGTATAAAATTCCAGCGGCTGCAAAAAGGGCTAGGTGTTCGTGAGTTCTAGATGCAACAAAGTTTGCTCTAGCCATAATTTCTTGAGTTCCAAGCACATAACAAATTGCTGAGTCTTTGAGTAAAATAGAAAATTCATTAGCAAATCCGGGTATGGACATGCGAATAGCTTGAGGCAAAAGAATATAGCGTATAGCTTGAAAATCTGTCATGCCAAGGGCGCGAGCAGCTTTTAGCTGTCCTTGAGATATGGCTTGCAAAGCGCCTCTAAAAATTTGTGATTGATAGGCTGTGCTTGTACATCCAAGCACTAAACAGGCAATAATAAAAGGTTCGGCAGGTAGACCAAGGCTTACAAAGAGTCCAAAAAACAAAAACAAAAGTACTAAAATTGGAATACCGCGAAAAATCCATACATAGATTGCTACAAATCTTTGTATGGATTTATTACCATATACTTGGCCAACAGCCAGTGGAACACCAAGAACTAGTCCTATAGCAAGTGCAATGCAAACACTGGCAATAGTGACTAAGCTTCCACCCAAAATGTAGGGTAGGGCATCAAATACAACTTTTAAGGATTCCATATTGACAAAGCCCCCCTACAATGTAGGGGGGTATGTTAAGTTATTTGCTTAAATACTTTTTCTTAAGTTCATTCCAGTGAGGATCTGCCATAAGAAGCTTGTAACCTTCGTCTATAAGCTGACGTAATTCTTTGTCATCTTTGCGAATGGCAACACCAAATTGATCAGGCTGACCATGTATTCCTGCTTTTTTTACAGCTTTACCCTTTGAAATGGAATCTTCTGCTGGTAAAGCGTCCATTAATCCAGCATCGATACGGCCATTAAGTAGGTCCTCTACGATAAGCGGAGCTGATTCATAAAAACGCAATTCAAAAGGATACTTCTTTTCTTTTTGTTCGGTTTGCATGGCATCCGCCTCAGAAGTTCCGCGCTGCACACCAAGCTTAATGGGTGTTGTAAGAATACCTTCAGGGGTTAAGTTTGAGGCCTTAGGAACTATAAATACTCGCGAAACTGTCCAGTAAGGATTGGAAAATTCAACCATTTGACGTCTTTTGTCAGTAATGCTCATGCCAGAACAGATCATATCAATTTGGCGAGCCAATAAGGCTGGAATAATACCATCCCAAGCAATGGGTTTGTGCTCAACAGTGAAGCCCATTTTTTTGGCAATCCAATTCATGGATTCTACGTCAAAGCCTGCGGGGTTACCTTTTTCATCTACGTAACCAAAAGGTGGGTAGTTAGCATCAATGCCATTGACATAGGTTTTTGCAAAGCTTGGGCTTGCAAAACTTACTAATAACAGTGCGGTAACACTTAAAAGTAAGAGTTTTTTCATATTGTGTTCTCCTTGCGTGGTTAATAATATTAAGGCAATTTTTTAAACTACCAAACTCTATAAAATGACGCAAGCATGGATATTTGAAACAATTGTGGCTAAGTTATAGTTTATACGTAGAATTCATATGGTTTGAAAATAAAAGCTAAAAATCAAATATTAAACAAAATGATAAAACATAATTTTTATAAAAATGTATAGAACAAGGTAAATGTAAAAAAACGCCATTGTCGTAAATTCACGCATTTTACTGTAAATTAGTACAAAAGGCAGGCTTAGCAGAAATAAGGCTACAACAGCGATTTTAAGAAGAAAGTTACTGTAATCAAATTTAAAATTTGAGCAAAAATTAAATGTATTTTAATGCAATGAATTTTCTTGCCAAGCCTAGTCCAATAAGTGTAGCCTATTTGAGGCAATTTTGAGGGAAATCATATTGAAATATATAAAAGATTAAACTTTTTGCTCAGTAATTGCTCAAGAAGAGCAAGGAACTTTTTGATTTAGTTATTTTTT
>CAYJLD010000011.1:6505-40728 GCA_964371195.1 uncultured Desulfovibrionaceae bacterium
TCAATTCTCACAAGTTCCACATGATTATTGGATTAACTTGGCTTTATAAAGATATAGAGATGTATTGTTAAGCCTTTGCTATATTAAAGTTATGTAGCTTTATACTGTAGTTTTTTATGAATAAAATACAAAGAGGCTGTGAGGCTTCTATTTTGATATTCAAATTTATTTTGGTAATTTATGGCGATGCTAAGGGGTGTGTATGTGGGATAACATAAGTAAATATGTAGGTTTGCGTAAATCACAAGTCATTTTGCTCTTGGGCGATGCTCTTGTTATGCAAGTGACATTTTTAGTGGTTGTACTATTACGTCTTATTTGGGGCCCAGTTCCATTACATTTATATACAACCATAAGCAGTATCTTATGGTGTGTACCAATTTTTAGTATTCTTTTTGGAGCTAGCCAAGTTCCTCTTCCACCACCGCATCGTGAGGTAAAGCATATATTCCTTACAGTATCTATGACTTATCTTGTAGTTTTACTAGTGCTTTTCATGACGCAAAGCAGTGTTGAGTATTCACGTGCTATATTATTATTCGCATGGATTGGGAGTATTTTTAGTGTACCAATGCTTAGAGGGTCAGTAAGGCGTAGGTTTTGTCGTAAGCAGTGGTGGGGGTGCCCGACCATATTTTTACAAGATGCTGAAACATGCCAAGAACTATGGGAAGAAATGAATGACTATCCAGAGCGTGGCCTAAAGCCAGTGGCTTATTTATCCATTAATTATGATGACAAACATTGGAAAGAAAAAATTGTGACCATACAAAAGTCATACCCAAACCCCATGTTTGTATGGTGTGGTGTTGAAGACGAGCTACGTGCAAAGTCAGCTGTTTTTGAAGAAGTTACAAGGTTTTGTCGTAATGTTTTATTTATACCTTGTGGAGCTGTGGTTAAACAAAAAAAGTTTTGGCTTGCTCCTCGTATTATAGGTACTTCCATGGGCTTTGTTGTGCGTCAAAACTTAACTGACACAAGGCGACTTTTTGTAAAAAGGTGTATTGATGTAATATTTTCTTTGTTATTGTTGACTGTTGTTGTTCCACTTGGGTTTTTTATATGCCTTTGGATTTGGATTAGCACTAAGTCTAGTGCCATATACACACATGAACGCTGGGGGCAGGGCGGTAAGAAAATTCGTATATACAAATTTAGAACCATGGTTCCCAATGCAGATGAAATTTTGGAGCAATATTTAAAAGATTACCCTGAATATCGTGACGAATGGGAAGCAAATCAAAAACTTAAAAATGATCCACGTATTACATCAGTTGGAAAATTTTTACGTAAAACCAGTCTTGATGAATTACCACAAATTATAAATGTAATTATGGGTACCATGAGTCTAGTTGGCCCACGGCCAATACTGGAAAAAGAGCCGGCGCGTTATGGTGACGTTTACTTAGAGTATAGTTCTGTAAAGCCAGGTATTACAGGTTTATGGCAGATATCTGGACGCAACCTTACAACTTATGAGCAACGCATTTGGTATGCCAATTACTATGTAACTAACTGGTCACTTTGGATGGACTTATGGATTTTAGCGCGCACCATTCCAGTAGTTTTGCGTGGACATGGCGCTTGTTAAGTTTGTTGCATGAGATTATCTAGCTCAAAATATAGTAAGCTTCGTGCTGTTAATTGTTTTGGCAGGCTGTGGGCAGCTTATGCCAATACCATATGTGAAGCAATGTTGCGTCGTCTAAATTCCATAATTCACTTTTTTCATAAAAATTTAGTAGGTTTTGTTCTGGAATAGGTAGATTGTTTGATAGACTACTGCGCAACTGCTTTTCGCGACAAAATATTATTAAGCATTCAAGTAGGGCGAAGCAGGTATCGGCACTTGTGCATTGCCCTTGTATAATAGTTGAAAATTCTTGATAAAAAGGAGTTTGCATACAGGTACTAAGGTCAAAACTTTCTGAACTAAGATGAATATGTTCAAGAATTTCTAAAAGGTGTTGTTGAACTAAATTGTTGGATTTTTCATCTTTTAGGCGTTGATAGAATTGTTCTATAGCCGGAATATGTTGTTTTAAAATCATGGACCCTCCCAGTATTTGTATAAAGATATTTAATAGTCAATAAATATATAATTATGTATAGACTTACTTTTGTCAAGATTTCTTATTTTTACATTAAATATGGAGAAAAACAATGATAAACAAGATAGTTATCATGTGCATGTTGGCTTTTGCTTTTGGTTGTGCAGATAAAAATAATGCTGTAAGCACTTCCACACCTATGCAGCAGGCAGTTCCATCAAAGAGTGTATTTACTGAGCTTGAGATGGACTTTGTTGAATTTGAGCATAAAGGGGTAGTTGTTGCTAATCCAAAGCAAACTTTAGAAAAAATCAACGCACAAATGCAAAAAGCTGAGCAAGAGGCGCAAGATCTGACGGCCTTGCTTGTGTTGCGCGCACTTGTACAAAGTCAGCTTGGGAGTAACGATGCAGCTTTTGACGATATGACCGAAGCTGTGCAGTTACGTCCTAATGCAGAGCTTTATGCCTTACGCGCATTGGTGCTTTGGCGTGGTGGCAAGATGCGCGGAGCCATGCTTGATGCCGAATATGCCTTGCAAAAGCAAAATAATTTACCCTTGGGACAAATGGTTGAAGGTCTTGTTTGGTTAGAAGAAAATGAGTTGAGTGAGGCTTGTGCGGCCTTGAAATCTGCTTGTGAGGCCGGGCAGTGTTATGGTCTTGAGCATGCGAATAAACAAGGGCAATGCAATTAACTTGGCAAGCTTTGATGTTAAATCAAGTGCTTGGTTTTTGAGCAGTTAAGTAATGAATATAAAAGCCATTGGTTATACTGCTGCTTTTGCAGCTGTGATTTTATGGGCTGGTAACTTTGTTGTGGCCAGAGCCATGGCTACATCAATACCACCCATACAGCTAAACTTTTGGCGATGGTTTGTGGCATTATTGTGTATTTTACCTTTTGCTTTGCGCACATTGCCTAAAGATTTGCCTATCGTTAAAAGACATATACCATATTTGGCTTTTATGGGATTTATAGGTGTAACGGCGTTAAATGCTCTTTTTTATAAGGCTGGTCAAAGTACTAGTAGTATAAATATAGTATTGTTTGTTCCTTCTGCACCTATTGTAATTATGTTACTTTCGCGCTTTTTATGCGCAGAGCCTATAACCTTAAGAAGATTGCTAGGTTTAGTTATAATATTATTGGGCCTTGGCGTATTGGTTTCGCGTGGTTCATGGGCTAATGTTACCAATGTAAATTTTTCTATGGGTGATTTATGGAGCTTGGGTGGTGTGCTCTGCTTTGGAATTTATTCATTTTTCACTAGGTATCGCCCTAAAGACTTAAGTGCATCAGGTTTTCATGCTAGTACTTTTAGTCTTGGTTTAATCCTAGCTTTGCCTATGTTTTTATTTGAAGTATGGGCCTTACCACCCTTTACGTGGAGTTCTACGGTAATTTTTTCCATTCTTTATGCTGGTATAGGTTGCTCTTTTATGGCTTATGCTTTGTGGACTAAGGCCATAGATAGCATAGGTCCTGTGTCAGCTGGTATGGTTTATTATACAATACCATTGTTTACAGCTCTTGAAGGAGTATTGATTTTGGGTGAGCAAGTTACTAGAGTGCATGTGCTTGGTGGCGGGCTGATGATAATTGGCATAATGCTTGCTATTTTACAAAACAACACTTTCAAGATGAAAAAAAGTCCCTAGCAATATTTATATAAATGGGGATAGTGCAATGAGGATTTTGTGATGAAGCAATATTATATAGTTAAAAATGGTAAGCTCATTCCATATTTTGTGCGCAAAAAATCATACTTACCATTTGTTTTTTTTATTTTACTGGCTGCTGGGGCTGTATTAGGATCATATGTTTATGCCATGAAAAAATTTGCTATACCTTCGCATAGCATAGTAGTAGCAAAAAGTGACTATCAACAATTAAAAAATATTGAAGTAGCCTTTGAAAAGAGCATAGCTCAAAGCATGAACTCGCAGGAATATGTTTTATCAAAAGATCAACTTAAGGAAGTTTTTGAGCATGCTTTTCCTGAAGTAAGAATAGATGAACAACTTAAGGATCAATATTTAGATGCAGTTTCCATGTGGTCTGCACATTATTCTATCCCGCCGCTCTTGGTCTTAAGCATTATTTGGCGTGAAAGTTTTTTTGATGCTTCAACCTTGTCTTCTGCCAATGCTAGGGGGCCTATGCAAGTTATTTATACTTATCATAAAGAGAAGCTTGAGAGCATACAAAAAGGCGAGCTTGACCTGCATGAAATTGATACAGGTGTACGTGTAGGTGTACAAATTTTGCGCGAATATTTTGATAAATATGATCGCAATATCTTTCGTGCCATGCAGGCCTATGTAGGTGGCGAACACAAAACCTATGCCCGTGACATATTAACACGCTACTTCAATGCGCGTATATATATGGAAGAAAAGCTCAAATCAAGTTAAGCGTTAGAGCTGTTTATACGCTTTTTGGCCCTCTTCGTAATAATTGTTACCTAGGCAATCAATAACCACAATGGCTGGAAAGTCTTGAACCTCCATGGCAGCTATAGCCTCTGGACCAAGTTCTTCGTATGCTAATACAGTATACTTCTTAATACTACGCCCAATTAATGCTCCAGCACCACCTACAGCAGCCATATAGGGTACGCCATGCTTTTTCATGGCTTCTACTACTTCAGCACTACGATAACCCTTGCCAATCATACCCTTAAGCCCAAGCTCCAATAAGCGTGGTGTATATGCATCCATGCGCCCAGATGTCGTTGGCCCAGCTGATCCTATAACTTGATCTGGTTTGGCCGGAGATGGTCCTACGTAGTAGATAACCGCATTTTTCAAGTCTACGGGTAGGGGCTCGCCTGATTCAAGTGTTTCTATAAGTTTTTTATGGGCAGCATCGCGAGCAGCTATGATTGTACCAGAAATAAGTACCCTGTCCCCAGCTCTAAGAGATTTTGCAGTTTCATTACTAAATGGGGCGGTAATGTGTTTGTTGCTATCAGACATGTATGCTCCTATATGATGACTTTTGCATGGCGCGCAGCATTACAGTTAATATTTACAGCTACAGGTAGTGAGGCAATATGAGTTGGGTAGTATTCAATATGCACCCTAAGGGCTGTGTTTTTACCCCCAAGGCCTTGTGGCCCTATGCCTGTTTTATTGGCCATTTCTAAAAATTCTTCTTCAAGTTTGGCATAACGTGCATCTGGATTTTTACTATTGATATCGCGCACTGCTGCTCGTTTAGCGCAAATAGCCGCCATTTCTAAATTACCACCAATACCAACACCTACCACTAAAGGCGGGCAAGCATTGGGGCCTGCCAAGGTAATGGCGTCTAGCACCACTTGACGAACACCTTCAAGGCCGTCGGCTGGCACTAACATCTTTAATATGCTTTTATTTTCAGATCCAGCACCCTTGGGGGCAAGGGTAATGCTAATTTTATCACCAGGAACAATACGAGTATGAATGATTGCTGGAGTATTATCCTTAGTATTTTGACGTTCAAAAAGTGGTTCGTCCACACAAGACTTGCGTAAATATCCATCCACGTAACCTTGGCGTACTCCTTCGTTTATCGCTTGTTCAAAATCTCCGCCTATAATACGTACATTTTGACCCACATCAACAAATACTACCGCAAGACCAGTATCTTGACAGATAGGTGTACTTTCATCTTTAGCCAAGTTGGCATTGAGTAACAGTTGGTTTAGTATAGCTTGTCCTACAGCGGATGGTTCTTGAGCCTTAGCTTGTTTTAAACCACTATATACATCTTGGGGTAGTATACAACATGCCTTTATGGCCAAGTCTGCAACAGCTTTGGTAATGACTTGGGCTTCAATTTCGCGCATAGAGGTCTCCTTTTTATTGCCATGCGGCATCAGTATTAAGGCAAAAAAAAACATAACTTAAAATTTTATATATTTCCATGAAAAAATTTTGTAATTAAATGTGAGAGTGCATATTTTTTTGCGCAATGCCATAGGTCAGGCTTGCCATAATAATATAAAGAGCATATGTCTTTTGTTTGCAAAAAGCAGTGTAAAAATTCCCAGTGGAGTTATCTGCTTGATGCTATATTTTATAATGGCCCTTGGCTATTATTGGAGTATATTTTATGAATTTAAAAAATCGCCATTTTTTAAAATTGCTTGATTTTAGTAGTGATGAGATTGCGTATTTTTTGCGCTTAGCAGCACATTTGAAATCTGCAAAGAAAAGAAAAAATGAACAAAAACACCTATTAGATAAAAATATTGTCTTGCTGTTTGAGAAAGATTCCACAAGAACGCGTTGCGCTTTTGAGGTAGCCGCAAGAGATCAGGGAGCTTATACCACCTACCTTGGGCCATCTGGATCACAAATGGGCAAGAAAGAATCTATGGCAGATACAGCCAGAGTTCTTTCGCGCATGTATGATGGCATTGAGTATCGTGGATTTGGGCAGGACATGGTAGAAACTCTAGCGCGTTATTCTGCTGTACCAGTTTGGAATGGCCTGACTAATGAGTTTCATCCTACGCAAGTTTTAGCTGATTTATTAACCATGCAAGAGCATTGCGCTAAGCCATTATCCCAAATGACCTTTGCCTATCTTGGTGATGCACGCTATAATATGGGTAACTCATTAATGATTGGGGCTGCTAAAATGGGTATGGATTTTCGCTCCATAGCTCCAGAAGGGTCACAAACCGATTCCCACATTGTAACGCTTTGCAAAGCCATAGCTCAAGAAACTGGTGCGAAAATTACTGTTACAGATAATGTAGCTCAAGGTGTTTTGGGTTGTGATTTTTTATATACAGACGTTTGGGTATCCATGGGCGAGCCAGAAAGTGTGTGGGCAGAGCGAATAGAGCGTTTGAAAAATTATAAAGTTACCTTAGATACTTTTGAGCTTACTAAGAATAAAGATTGTAAGTTTTTGCATTGTTTACCAGCCTTTCATAATACTGAAACAGCCATTGGTGAGCAACTATTTCAAAAATATGGTATCGAAAGTATGGAAGTTGATGATAATGTTTTTGAGTCATCGCTTAATGTGGCCTTTGATGAAGCAGAAAATAGGGTGCATACCATCAAGGCAGTGATGGTGGCTACCTTAGCTGATGAACCAGTGGAAATATAGTGGAGTTTTTATGATAAACTCAAAAGATATAGTAGTGATTAAATATGGTGGGCATGCCATGGATGACCCCAGCTTGCAAGCTCCTTTTGCTAAAAGCTTGGTTGAGCTAAAAGAGCAAGGTATGCAGTGTGCCATTGTGCATGGCGGAGGACCTCAAATTAATAGTTTACTGAAGCGTTTACAAATTCAAAGTCACTTTGAGCAAGGTTTACGCGTTACTTGCCCTGAAACTATGGAAGCTGTAGAAATGGTGCTTTGTGGGCAGGTAAATAAGTCTGTGGTTGCGTTATTACAACATGCTGGAGCCCTAGCTGTAGGAATTTGTGGCCAAGATGCAAGGCTTTTTGAGGCTAAAGTGTTAAAGCCTGAGCTTGGCCTTGTGGGTGAAATATGTAAGGTCAATGCCAATATTGTTAAAGTATTGCTTGAAGGATCTTATATGCCTGTTATTGCACCTGTCGCAGCTAATATGGATTCTAGCAGTGCCCATGCGTTAAATATTAATGCAGATACAGCAGCAGGGGCCCTGGCTGGAGCTTTGCAAGCTCAGTATTTTGTGCTTGTGTCCGATGTACCAGGTGTGCTTGATGCGCAAAATCAGTTAATTCCACATTTGAAGCAAGGTGAAATTGAATTATTAAAGCAGGATAATGTTATTTCTGGAGGAATGATACCCAAGGTAGATGCGTGCCTGCATGCTTTAAAAGCTGGATGCAAAAAAGCACTTATTCTTGATGGTCGGGCTAAATCAAGTTTGCAGCGTTACTTGGTGCATAATGAACCATTAGGAACTGTCATTGAAGCCTAACAAGTTGAATTGATACATGTATAGAGTATTTTTCTGCATTTTTTTTATTCTTTTGCTAAGCAAAGCAAGCTTTGCGGCCACCACTTTTCAGCCTGCCTTTAAGACTTTGGGGATTTGGGATAGCGCAACACAAGTGCGGGTGGATGTAAATATATGGTATCCCACCTTTAGTAGGCCATCGCCTGCCAACTATGCACCTTGGACTTTGCATGTGGTTAGATATGGGCGCAGTGCTGAGGGACGCTTCCCCTTGATTTTGCTTTCACATGATACAGGAGCCACGCGTTTTTCTTACCATGAAACCGCAGCAGTGTTAGCTAAGAGTGGTTTTGTGGTCATGGCACCTGACCATAAGAATGACAATTTAAATAACATAGCCCATCCTTTTACAGTTGAGCAGCTTGTTGAGCGTGTACAAGAGTTACGTGCTACACTAAATATTGCTTTAACCCATGAAGCCATAAGCAACAGTGTGGATCCTGAACGTATTGGTGTTTTAGGTTTTGGTATGGGGGCAAGTGCAGCCTTACTTCTTGGCAATGCTATACCTACTTCCACAGGGTGGAAAAATTATTGTGAAGAAACTCGTGGTGCATCAATGTATTGCGGAAGATGGGCCAGAGAGCGCATTCAAGCTATGGCTAATGCGTTGCCATTTAAACAAAACCTTGCACAAGAGCAAGTCAAGGCTGTAGTGGCAGTATCCCCAAGTTTGAATATGTTTTTTGATTATGATGCCTTAGTAAATTTTAGGTCAGAGGTTTTATTAATTGAGGCTGGTGAAGATAGTGTGAATAAAAAACCATGGTCTACCAGCGAGTTACAAGATAAATTTTTTCAAGAAATTGAATTTGTAAGCATTGAAGGGGTGGATACACCAGATTTAATGTCGGCTTGTCCACCAGACACGCGTCAAAACCTTCCAGAGCTATGTGGTAATGCCTCACCAAGCTTGCGTCGCAAAGCTCATCAAGAGTTAAATACTGCTTTGATACAATTTTTCTTAGATACTCTTGGGTATATACGTAAGCCCTAATGGGATAACATTATGCAACACACAGAAATATTTGGTATTATAGGCAATCCCCTAGGGCATAGTTTAAGCCCGCGCTTACATAATTGGGCATTTAAGCAACGTAAATATGCAGCTATTTTTAAGGCTTGGAGTTTAGAAAAGTCACAACTGGCTGACTTTGTTGTTGGTATGCGTACCTTAAAATTAGCTGGAGCTTGTGTAACTATACCGTATAAAGAGAGTATTATCCCCTTACTTGATGAAATTAGCCCCCGTGCTAAAAGTATTGGAGCAGTAAATACTTTGTATTGGCAGGGGGATAAGTTATGTGGTGAAAATACAGATGTAGATGGTTTTAAGCTACCACTGCTTAAGCGTGCTAAACCAACATCGGCCTTAATTTTGGGCGCTGGTGGTGCTGCTAGGGCTGTCATTGTAGGGTTAAGAGAACTGGGCATAGCGCAAATACGCATTGCTAATCGCAATGCGGAAAAAGCCGAAGCATTGGCTCAAGAGTTTGATATTGATACTGTATCATGGCATAAGCGCGAGCAGAATTGTGCTTCTTGGATTATAAATACAACGCCCTTAGGTATGCATGGTAGTTATGCAGAGCTTAGTCCCTATGATTTTAGTTTGTATAATGGGCAATGTCAGCAAGATAAACTGGCCTATGATTTAGTATATAATCCCTTGCAAACAAAATTTTTGTATGATGCCAAGCAAGCCGGCTTAGTCGTACAAGATGGGCTTGATATGTTTGTAGGGCAAGCAATTAAGCAAATGCAGATTTGGACAAATAGTAGTACAGATATAGATAAAACCCGTGAATTTTTATTAGAAATTCGTAAATAATCATATAAAAATAAATTTTAATCTTGTCAAAAATCAATTAAATACTAATCTAGAAATATGAAAAAACAAAAAATATCCATTGAGGGTGCGCGTCAGCATAACCTTAAAAACATTAGTCTTGATATTCCCCGTGATGAGCTCGTTGTTATTTGTGGGCCATCTGGTTCTGGTAAGTCAACTTTAGCCTTTGATATTGTCTATGCTGAAGGGCAGCGACGCTATGTGGAATCACTTTCGGCCTATGCAAGGCAATTTTTGCCTCAAATGAATAAACCTGCTGTGGATAAGATTGAAGGTTTATCTCCAGCTATTTCTTTAGAGCAACAATCTTCAGCTCGTAATCCGCGTTCCACCGTGGGTACTGTGACGGAAATATATGATTTTCTACGGGTATTTTTTGCACGCCTTGGGCGCATGTATTGCCCGGAATGTGGCGAACCTATTGAGGCACGCGCTGCAGATGAGATTATTGAAGATATTTTATCGCTTCCTCAGTCTACAAAGTTTATGCTTATGGCCCCATTGGTTGAGCATCAAAAGGGTACTCATAGTGATCGCTTTAAAAAGCTAAAGGCCGAAGGTTTTGTGCGTGTGCGTGTTAATGGTGAAGTGTACAACATTGATGATGTGCCAAGCTTAGATAAAAATAAAAAGCATAATATTGAGTTGGTGGTGGATCGCCTTGTCTTAAAAGAGGGCTTGCGCGGTAGATTGGCTGATTCAGTAGAACTTGCTTTGCGCTATGGGGAAGGTAGGCTTATTGTTCATATAATGGATGGAGATAAGGGCAGAGACATAATTCATGCCACAGCATCGGTTTGTACGCGCTGTCGTATAAGTTTTCCTGCTCCAAGCCCACAATTATTTTCATTTAATAGTCCACAAGGTGCTTGTCCGCGCTGTGTTGGCTTGGGTACTGTTGACTATTTTGAGCCTTTACTTATTGCTCCAAATAAGGGGTTAAGCCTTGAAGCTGGTGCATTATTGCCTTGGGCTGGTTCAAAGCACTTTAGCCGTTATACCGAAGCCTTAGAAGCTCTTGGTAAACGTTGGAAGTTTAAGCTGTCCACTACCTTAGCAAGTTTTAGTCAAGATGCGTTACAGGCTCTTTTTTATGGTGAAGATGAGAAGGGTAAACCTGCTCACAGTTCGCAAGGCTTACGCCGTAATTGGATGGGAGGCAATGTAGCCATGGATGCTAAGGGCGACTATAATAGTATTGCATTCATGAATAATCTTGATACGCAGGGTAATGTGCCCATTGGAACTAAGCGTTGGACTGGTGTTATTCCCTTGCTTGAAAAGGGCATGCAATACGGTGATGCTTGGCGTGAAACCTTATCTCGTTTTCGTCAATCGACCCATTGCCCAGATTGTAGAGGAGCTCGTTTACGTCCTGAAGCTCTTGCCGTACGCGTAAATGACATAAATATCCAAGGTTTTTGTTCTCTTTCAGTGGAAAAGTCACTTAGTTGGCTTGAGCAACAAAATTTTAGTGGTCGTCATGAGCTTATTGCCGAACCATTAATGAAGGAGTTGACTCATCGCTTAAGTTTTATGCGTGATGTGGGTCTTGAATACATATCACTTGGCCGAGCTATGTCCACTCTTTCTGGCGGTGAAGCTCAACGTATTAGGCTAGCATCCCAGTTGGGTTCAGGCCTAGTAGGAGTTACCTATGTACTTGATGAACCATCCATAGGCTTACATCCAAGAGATAATGCGCGTCTTATTAGCACTTTACGCTCATTACAACAACGTGGAAACACAGTACTTGTGGTGGAACATGACGAAGCAACTATATGTGAAGCTGATACTGTTATTGAGTTAGGACCTGGTTCTGGCTCGCAAGGTGGAAATTTGGTTTTTCTTGGTTCTGTTTCAAAGCTTATGAATAAAGCATCCACCCTCACAGCAAAGTATTTACGCGGAGATATGTTTATTCCCTTGCCGGATGAAAGGCGAGAGGCTACCAGCGAATTGGTATTGCAAGGTATAAGCACCAATAATTTAAAAAATATTGACTGTCATATCCCCTTAGGCGTTCTTACATGTGTAACTGGTGTTTCTGGCTCAGGTAAAAGTTCATTAGTGGTTGATACTCTTTATAAGCATTTGGCCCTAGCACGAGGCATACGAGTAGATCAACCTGGCATAATCGCAGGTATGCAAGGGCATGAAAGTATTGAACGCATTGTTGCCATTGATCAAAGTGCCATTGGGCGAACCCCTCGCTCTAACCCAGCCACTTATACTAAGATTTTTGATGAAATTCGTAATATATTTGCTTCAACTACCGATGCGCGCAAGCGTGGCTATACGGCTAGTCGCTTTAGTTTTAATGTGCGCGGTGGGCGTTGTGAGGCTTGCAATGGCGATGGTCAAATAAGAGTTGAAATGCACTTCTTGCCTGATGTGTATGTAACATGTGATATTTGTAAAGGAAAACGCTATAATCATGAAACCTTAGAGGTGCGCTATAAGGGCCTTAACATTGCCGATGTTTTGGATTTGTCTGTGGCAAAGGCCAAGACGTTTTTTGAAAATTATCCTATTTTAGAAAGGCGCCTTGCTGTGCTTGAAGATGTGGGCCTTGATTACTTACGCCTAGGGCAGCCAGCCACTACTCTTTCTGGTGGTGAAGCCCAACGCATTAAAATCTCACGTGAACTTGGTAAGAAATCATTACCTGGCACACTATATATACTTGATGAGCCAACTACGGGCTTGCATATGCATGAAGTTGGTAAACTTATAAATGTCTTGCACAAATTGGTTGATAAAGGGGCAAGTGTTGTGGTGATTGAGCATAATACCGATGTTATCTTGAGTGCAGACCATGTGTTAGATTTAGGCCCTGGTGGAGGTGAAAATGGTGGACTTATTGTTTCACATGGTACACCAGAAGCCATTGTAGCAGATTCAAGCTCAGTCACTGGTAAGTTTTTAATGGAGGAGCGTCGTCAAAGACGCAATAAAAGTTAGTTGGTCAACCACGTCATTCCAATTTGGCTATTTTTAGCTGAATGTGTGGTGTTCAGTAAAGTTTTTTTCGCGGCTCGGCACTTTCGCGTTGCTTCACTGCCGGCTAATTGCTCACTAAACTTCCCCAACCTCACACATTGCCTCGGCAAAGAGTTCTGCTATTAGTAATATTTTCTAAATCGGAATCACGTGGTTGGTCAACAATGGTAAACATATTAACTAGTCGAACATGAAAAACACGTTTCCACGTATTTTTCAAAAAGGCACGCTGGCTCCAAATACCGCTTTGCGGACGCCAGAAATGAATTCTGGCTTATTTTATGCCGCGCAAAATTTTTCTTACAGAAAAATTTTGTTAGTCGCCCCTTTTAAAAACTCATTTTTGCTGTCATAAAATCGCCATAAATTCGCGTTTTATGCTCAATTTTTGGCAATTTTATTTATACAATTTCACATCAAAAATCATTATATATTAAAGTCTTGCTATATTCTTAAGGGCCAACTAACTATGAATTAAATATTTCACTGTTAAAATGCACGAATAAGATTACCAGACGTAGGCGCATGTAATGTGATTTTTTGGTAACTTGGTGGCAAATAAAATAAGCTTTTCAAGTGTTGATTAACAATATTTTTCTGTAAGAAAAATTTTTAATGCGTAAAATTAGCCAAACCAACTTTTGGCGCTCGCGAAGCGACATTGGCAGTGGACCCGTGCCTTTTTTGAAAAGTGCGTGAAAGCACATTTTTCAGCTAAATTTTAACGCCTACGTTTGGGTCGCAAATTATTTTTTAAGATAAAATGCTGTCACAATTAAAGTTTTTGGGAAAGGGGGTCTGGGGGAAGAACACTTTGTTCACAAAGGGTTTTCCCCCAGAAGACTTTATAAGCAGCCTATGTTAGAGAACTTAAACTCTCTCCAAAAGTTCAGGCTTAAAATATATTATAATACATATCCACAAGCTAGTAAAAGTCTAAGCATATGTTCATGTACCTCGGCATCGTTTTTTGGATCTAAGCCTAATACTGCTGATGAAGTGAGGCGTTGTTCCATTAAAGTAGCACAAGGCGGAATGCTTATACGGGCCTTGGGTAGACCTTCAATATCAAGGCTTGAGAGCTTTTCGCTATGGTCGTCAGTGGCCCTATTGAGTACTAATACTTGTTTATTTAAGCCCATTTCTTGAGCCATAAGGCCCACTTGGGCAGCTATATTAAGGGAGTGTTGACTAGGTTCTGCCACAATAATTAATTTGTCAACACTGGCTACAGTGCCACGTCCTAGATGTTCAACACCAGCTTCTAAGTCCACTAAAACCCACTCTTCACGTTCAAGGACGAGGTGGGCTAAAAGAGCCTTAAGTAGGGCATTAGCTTCACAAGCACAACCTCCACCTGCATGGTGTAATCCTCCCATAAGTAAAAGCTTTTTCTTGCCATATTCAGAATATCTTGGATCATGACCCACAACTGGCAAGTCAACGCAAAGGGCCTCTGGCAAATCATCTACCTTGGGAGTTAAGGATAATAGCGAAGCTTCACCCACCGTAGTGCGTGAGTGTAATAATTCGCGCTGAGCTGCCAAAGGTATGGGCAATTGCTCAGCACTTAAGCCACATGCTTGTCCAAGCGATGTGGCTGTATCTGCATCAACAAGCCAAACATTTTGACCACACAAAGCCAAGGAGTTTCCGAGTCTTGCGGTAAGAGTCGTCTTTCCAACTCCACCCTTACCGGCAATGGCTATTTTCATTGCTAATCCTTTATTATAAAAGTTTTTGTACAGCAAACCCTTGACTTTGCCCAGCTTGTTCAGCCTTTGCTCCACCAAGAATGCTAATACTACCTAGTTTAGCTGCTTGTTCCATAATATCAGCAAGATTATTAAAGTCTTGAGCTGTGGTTGATAAAACTTCATCACGCATTTGTTGGCGAACATCGTCTGTATCAGCGCAAAGATGGCGACCTAAAGAGGCGGCTGCCTTAGCATCTGGTAACAAATAGGTATCAATATCACCAATTGTGCCAACAATAGCTGCTGATAATTCGCGTTTGTCTGGTTTAAATGCTCGTAAAAAATCAGCTGTATTATCATATGTTTGTATGGTTTCAAGCACTGCGGGATCACGATATGAGGCTTGCATAAGCACACCACTTAAGCGATCAAAAGCGCAAAATGCGCCGTAAGCACCACCTTGTACGCGTATTTTTTCCCACAAATAGCCCATGCGTAAGTATTTAAAAATTACTTGGGCTGAACCATGATATTTATAGCCTAAGTCATAAAGATTTGCTCCCTTGCCTACGTAGTTGATCTGGGCTGGAGCAGTAAATACTTCTGCTGGAGGTAGATGCGGCTTAGTCCAAGTGGCTGTGGGCAAGCCTTTTTGAGGTATGGCTGCCATAAAGCTTGTCGCTCTTGGTTCTACAATCTTTAAGGTATTGCTATCACCTGTGCAATCCATGATGCAGCCCTTGGCAGATATAATGGCACTATGTAAGTTGTGTAAATCAGTTAATACTTCAGACCAATTATTTTCAACTTCATCAATAAGTTTTCGTAAATATTCAAGATGACTAATGCCACCGGTTAATTCTTCAAGCCAACCTGTGCTACTATGGCGGGCCTTGATACGTAATGATGTGGCAATATGTCCTGATGAAACAAGGCTATATTCAAGCCTAGCTTTGGCTTCAAGAAGCATTTGTGAAAACCTTTCTTGCTGATCAAGCTTTGGTGAGAAAAGTATTTCGTGCAAAATATCAAATAAATCATCAACTTTATCACCAACGGCCTTACCACCTAATGTAAAGTAAGCTATGGGTGTACGGTTTACTCTATGGGTTGCTAAAAATGGATCAGCCCATATGCCACCAGTTTTGGCGGCAATATGCATACCCATTTGCACAAAATCACGCTTGGTTGTACCCATTTCAGTAAGTGCGCGACCCAAAAGAGGAATTAAAGGAATAAGCTTTTCTGGTACAGCTTGTAGAGGTAGAAGTAAGTTTACATAGGCAATGCCTGCGGTATCTAGATCATGTACGAGTATGGGCGTATTTTTATCGCCTTTTTCTGCAATGGGAATAGTTTTATTTTTTAATGCCAAATCGGCTATGGATAAGCTTGGAATGCTAGCAAGAGCCTCTGGGCTATCAGCTCTTTCCTGAACGGAGCGTAACCTTTGAGTTTCTGCAACCATAGCGGCGCGCTCAGTGGGGTTGCAAGCATCTTGAATACGAGCCATACGCTCTTGCTCTTCCTTGGCAAGTCTTTCTGCATAGGTAGTATCAGGTAATAATATAACAGTGCTACGATGTTCGTTATTCAAAAACCACTTTTCAATATATTGCTCAAAAATGTGTTCACCTTGGGCTAGACGTGCTTTGATGGATGCAAGTGGAGCATCCCACATAAGTGGGGCAAGAGCCATGTTAGGATCTGTGGTATAAAGCCATGATGAAAGGCATGTAACCATAGCATCAATACCACGCGGGAAGCGTCCAGAATTTTTTTCACGTAGGGCAAATTCTACACTATTAATAGCAGCTTCAATGGTTTCTTGACTAATGCCTTGAGCTACGAGCTCAGCTAAAGTGTTAAAAATTAGCATTTCTGCTTCGTGTATTTGGCGTGCATCCATGCCTTTAAGGCCCACAGAGTAATATAGCTGGCGCAAATCCGTTTCAAGGCCAATACCTGTTGTATCTTCACCAAGTCCAGATTCAATTAAAGCCTTGCGTAAGGGAGAGCCAGGCAATCCTTCTAAAATATGTTCGAGTATTTCAAAAATTAGGACGTCTGTCGGGGAAGCATTTTCTGTTAATAACCAGTTTACAGTAAACATTGCCCCATTTTTTCCTCCACTACTGGCATAAGGAACTTCAATTTGCCTAGGCATGTCATGATGTTTTTGTAGAGGAATTTCGGAATTTTGTTCAATTCTATCATAATCCTTTATGGCGTTTGCCACAATTTCTAAACGCTTATCTTCGTCATCATCACCCCAGAAAAAGAAACGTGCATTACTAGGATGATAATAATTTTTATGGAAATTTTTAAATTTTTCATAGGTTAAATTTAAAATATCCTGAGGCTTACCACCAGAATCAAGATTATAGAGCATATCAGGAAAAACTGCTTGCTGTGATTGCTCAGCAAGTACCGAGTCTGGTGTTGAATAAACACCCTTCATTTCATTATAAACAACACCCTTAAATGTCCAAGGTTCATCAGGGCTTAGAGCCTCCACATGCCACCCTTCTTGGAGGAATGTATCTTGCGTAATGAGCGGATGAAAAACAGCATCAATATAAACATCAATAAGGTTATAAAAATCTTGCACATTGGTACTTGCTACGGGATAGCAAGTTTTATCAGGAAATGTAAAAGCATTTAAAAAGGTTTGTAATGAACCTTTGAGTAGTTCCACAAAGGGTTCACGTGTTCTATAGTTTTCTGAACCACAAAGTACTGAGTGCTCTAAAATATGTGCAACGCCAGATGAATCTGAGGGAGGAGTGCGCAAAGTTACACCAAAGGATTTATTTTCATCATTATTTTTTATAGAGAGAAGCTGTGCACCCGTAGTTTTGTGTTCCCAGAGTGTGGCTTTGCCAAGAACTTCTTGTACATCTTGTTCCCAAAGTAGTTTGAAATCATTTTTTGACATAATTTCCTCATATATATGTTTTTAAGTAATTTTACAGTTTTAGCCATAAAAAAAGGGGCGAAAAATACCGCCCCTTCCTAACTTGCAAAAAAAATTGGTTACGAATTGGCAGCCTTAAGCATTTCCTCGACCATACATAGTGATGGTGTGGCATTGGCGTCAAGACCACAAAGTTGTTGCACTGCTAGCATCAGCATATCAAATTGTAGAGTTATTTCTGAGTTACCATTGTGAATGACGCAATAGTCACCCATTACAGATACACGATAAGCGCGGCGTTTACGGTCAGGACCATTGCCACATACAATATAATATACTTGTTCGTTATTATCCGTTACGTATAGCTTTTGTCTTGTTAGAGTAGAGCTTTCTTCATCAAACCATGAAGATTCTGCAAAAAGGCGACCATGAAAAACAATATCTGGACCATTGTCATGTTTAAGGCATACATTTTCCATGGAATGACCGGCACTATCTGCATGCATAGCAATTCTCCCATACTAAACCTAGTGGACTACGTAAGGCTTAGCTGTCAGGCATGGCTCCCAAGCCATGGCATAAATTCTAAAAAATGTGTTTTTTCACATTAATATAACACAGCATCCAACGCTTTATATAACTATCACCTTATGGCTTTATTTGTCAATATAGGGTGCAAGATTAGTGAGCTAGGTATAGTTTGACTCATTTGCGCTCTAAGCCTTATGTATTAACGCTTTACATGATTATATTCTTAATGTACGGTTGCGTACACAAAATGTCTAAGGCTAGTATTTTCCTAGCTCAAATGATAACTTATGATAAAAAAAATTTTTTGGAGTATTCATGGCTGCCGATATTTCCAAAGTGCGTAAAGCCCTTAGTCAAGCTTCCATCAGCGTAAAGCAAGGGAAGGCTGTTGGAGCTGTGCAGGCTGTGCAAGATAGTATTAACTTGCTGCTCAGTACGCCACTTATGAAGTCAGAGCGCACTGAGTTTGAACAATTAATTAATAGTGCTCTTGCTGCTATTAGCGGTGATGCTTTGGTCCGTAGTCTTTTTCCTCTTCAGTTACAGCATATCGCAGGTCAAGAACGAGAGCTTTTGGATAACTTACGTGAACTTATGGCTGCTCTTTCTGAGCATGTTCGCGAAGAAGCTGAGAGAGCCTTGCGTGAAAGGGAAGAAAAAAAACGCGCTAATTTTTTACGAGGAGTTGAAGAGCTAGCCACCGAGCAAGCCAAGGGTCAGGCTACTTTTGCAAGCCTTGCACGAGAATTTCCAAGAGATGCACAGCTTTTTGGTGAGATGGGTGAGGCTCTTCTTAAGGCAAAACTTTATGAAGAAGCGGTGCGCTATCTAACCGAAGCGCTAGATCAAAAGCCCGATATGCTACCATTTTATAACATAATTGGTATGGCCTTGCGCAAACTTGAGCAATATGAAGTGGCAGAAACTTACTACTTACGGGCCTCACAATATTTACGCCATGACCCCAATTTATACTTTAATATTGGCAGACTTTATGTGGATTGGAAAAAATGGTCTAAGGCACGCTCAGCTGCTATGGCTGCACTTAAGCTTAATCCCGACTTCAAAGAAGCTCAAAAACTATTACAATATGCTGAATCATTTATAGCCAAGCAATAAAAGTATTTATTTTCTTGAACGCTCTACAAAGCGTGCATAGCAGCGAGCTAAAGTCGAGTTAGTGGGCATGTCTTTAAGGAATTCTCCGCTAAGCCTTGGTCCTTTGGCAAAGGGCGTGGCGGAGCTAGCACTTTCAAGCTTAACTGCTTCGTGCAGGGGAGTTTTATCAAGGCTTAGACGCACCTTGACTGTGGAAAAGAAATCTTTCTCCATAAAGGCGTTGGCACGCTCAAGTATTTCCATACTCATAAAAGATAATTCTTGAACACTTATGGCATCTTCACCCCCTACAATCAGCACCCCATCCTTAGCGCCTAGGGGCCAAGCTAAGCTTGCAATATGCTCACCCATTACCATATCCCAATGTTGCCAAAGCTTGGTTAGTATGGCTTGTTCTGGTTTACCAAGGCTTTGCATATAGTCTTTAAGCAAAAGCTTAATTTCTTCTGGCTTGCCAAGGGCGTCTTTTTTTCGCCTAAATTTACCAAAGTTATTTTTATACACTAGTCATCCTATTTGATTATTTTGCATAGAATTAAAGCTTAGCGTTTAAGTAAAAGCCATATTTGCCCTTTGTCATATACGCTCATGGCTTTATCGTGGGCTTTTTTGCCTTTGCCAGCATAAAGATCAATGCGTAGCATATTAATAGCTCCACCGGTATCCTGAGCAAAGCCTAGTCCATTTAATACGCTATTATCACCATTTACTAACACCCCAGCCTTATCCTTATGCTTTGTAGGTAGGCTATAGGCTAAAATGCCACCAAGTGGTAGTACACGAGGGTCAACAGCCATGCTTACCCAAGGTATGAGATTCCCACCAATGGTAGCTTGTGGTTCAGTTGGCCCATAACGGAAAAAAACATATCCTGACGCAGCTTGCAAAAATTTACGTCTTTTGTTTGGATTTTTATCCCACCACTCACGCATACCATCAATGGTGGCGTCACGCTTATGCACATTTTTTGTGCGCATAAGGTAGCCTGCCATGCTCTCGCCTTTATGGCCATTGAAACCAGCAAACAATATGGCTCGATCAGTACCCGTGTCAAAATCTAGGTAACCAGAACCTTGCAGCATTAAGGCATATGTATCAAAGGGATGTTCAAGCCAAGCTATCTCAAGTCCGCGTCCGGATAGGGCCTGGTCAAGGTCAATTTCTTCACGGCTAAAAAATGGTGGATCAGGACGAATGACCTTGGTAAAAGCAGAGTCTGGGCAATTGTGCTCAGCCAAACAATAGGCAAGATCTGGCGCAACTTCCTCAGGTAAACGGTAAATTGGAGCGGTATAGCCATCTTTTTTATGTAAGCTTGCTTTTATTACAGGAGAATAATAACCGGTAAAATGTGAACGTGGGCTAAGTTTAAACCATTGAAAATTTTTTGCAAGTAACTCTGGCTCTTTATCAAGACGTGGCAAAAGTTTAAGTAAAAGCTCAAGTGAGGCTGTAATGCGTGACCATGGTATATATTCATGTTTTGTGGCGTTAGCATTTTGAGGCCATGTTTTTGCATATACTAAACAATCTTCAAGGCTTGGCTTAAGCTCTTTCCAAGATTTTAGCCCCATGCGGGATTTATTTAATGCAAGAGCTTGCTTTTTTGCTCCAGCCTCATTGATGGGTACCAAGGGTCGGGCATTAAATTTCAACTCTTCATCTTGTGCAGCATAAGCATTTTGCAAGAAATATACAATTAAGCAACATATTAACATGCTAACTTTAATGGAAAACTTTATTGTCAATAGTGAAAATATTTTATTATTTCGCATGCTTGTCCTTCGTATTTAATGTTGTAAGTAAATTATTTTTTGAGTAAAACATATTTGCTATTACTATAAAATATTTTAAAAAAAGTCTAGACATTAAAGTGGTTATAGATTATGTGAAGGTAGAGACACTTATAAAGGAGAAAGCCCCTCATGGCGCAAAAAAAAATTGAACGTCACAAAGAATTGGCAAGGCGGCGCAAACGTCGTGCAGAGCGCATAAAACAGCGCATACGCGATGCTAAGGCTGAAGCAAAGGCTAAGTAGTCTTGTATTTTTGGACCTGCTCCTATTGGGGGCAGGTTCATACAGTTAGTTGCACTAAATTTTTTAGTAAGGTTAAAATAGATCTAACATATTGTTTTTAGTTAGAAACTTATAATATTTTTTAGTTTTGTAGGATTATTTTTCATGCCCATTTATGAATATAAGTGCCAGCAATGTGACAATATTTTCGAAGAGTGGATTAAGTCTCATGTTGGTACAGAGCAGGCCGACTGTCCTAATTGTGGGGCAGTGTCCAAGCAAATTATGTCCAATACAAGTTTTGTGCTCAAGGGTGGCGGTTGGTATGTAACCGAATATGGCAATCGTAAAAATCAAGAAAATAACGGTGATAGTACATCAAACCCCAAGCCAGATGCAACGGTGAAGCCGTCTGAGAGTGAAAAAAATACAACCAGTGATGATACAAAAGTTGCTGCTCCAAAGCTTGAGCAAAAGGTAACAACTGATAGCAGTGCCACTGCTAATAAAACAAGCCCTAATACGGCCGCAGTTTAATAGAGAGAGAGTATGATTGATAGATATAGCCGTTCAGTCATGAGTGACATATGGACCCTAGAAAATCGCTATAATGCATGGCTTAAGGTGGAATTGGCTGTGTGTGAAGCTTGGCATAGTTTGGGGCGAATTCCAACTCAATCCATACAAAATATACGCGCAAAGGCCGCATTTAATACTGAGCGTGTTTTAGAAATTGAAGAGACAACACGCCATGATGTTATTGCATTCTTAACCTCAGTGGAAGAGCATGTTGGATCTGATGCACGCTTTATTCATCTTGGTTGTACATCCTCTGATATTGTTGATACCGCCAATGCGGTCTTGTTGGCTGAAGCAGGCCAATTATTAATTGAAGATATTAAAGCTTTACTTGAAGTTTTGCATGAGCTTGCACATAAGTGGAAGGGTACTGTATGTATGGGACGTACACATGGTATTCATGCTGAACCCACAAGTTTTGGTATTAAAATGGCTGGTTTTTATGCTGAATTTTCACGGCACTTGCAGCGTGTTACCCTAGCTGTAGAAAATGTACGCGTGGGTAAGCTTTCTGGTGCTGTGGGTACATATGCCTTTTTAAGCCCAGAGGTAGAAGCCTTAACCATGCAGCATTTGGGTTTGCAGGTTGATACACATTCAACTCAAATTATTCAACGCGATAGGTATGCACAGTTTTTTACGGCACTTGCCATTCTTGGCGGTGGCATTGAGCGTCTTTGTGTTGAATTGCGTCACTTGCAACGCACTGAAGTTTTAGAGGTAGAGGAAGGATTTGGTAAAGGGCAAAAGGGCTCATCAGCCATGCCGCATAAGAAAAACCCTATCTCTGCAGAAAATATGACAGGCCTATCCAGGCTTTTGCGTAGTAATGCCGTGGCCGCTATGGAAAATCAAGCATTGTGGCATGAGCGTGATATTAGCCATTCTTCTGTAGAGCGAGTTATTATGCCAGATTCAACTATCTTGGCAGATTATATTTTGAATCGTTTAAGTAATGTTTTAAAAAATCTTGTGGTTAAGCCTGAGCGCATGAAAAAGAATATGGACCATTCATTAGGTTTATATTACTCACAACGTGTTTTAACCGCCTTAATTGACAAGGGACTTGCACGCCAAAAAGCTTATGAGATGGTGCAAGTTTGTGCCATGCAATGTTGGGAACAGCAAGTGCCGTTTATGGATGTGGTAAAAAGTGATTCAGAAATAAAACAATATCTAGACACTGGTGCATTAGCAGAAGTATTTGATGTAAATTATTATTTACAACATGAGGATACTATTTTTGCACGAGTATTTAAAAAGTAAGAATATTATGCAAGATCTAAAAAAACGATTAGCACGTATTTTGATTGAGAAATCCTACCGCGAAGGAGATTTTGTATTATCTTCGGGGCGGCGCAGCGATTACTATTTTGACTGCCGAGTCACAGCTTTGCACCCAGAAGGTTCTTGGCTTATTGGCTCTTTGTTTAATAAACTTTTGGCTGAGCAAGACATTAAGGGTGTGGGTGGTATGACCCTTGGTGCAGATCCACTTGTGTCTGCTACAACGGTTATTTCTCACGAAATAGGTCGTCCTTTAGCCGGACTTTTGGTGCGCAAAGAAGCAAAAGGTCATGGCACTGGTCAATATGTAGAAGGGCTTGGTAACTTTGAGCAAGGTGATGCAGTTGCAATGCTTGAAGATGTAGTCACAACTGGCGGCTCACTGCTTAAGGCTTGTGATAGGGTAAAGGCTGCTGGGCTTAATATTGTGGCAGTTTGCACAATTCTTGATCGTCAAGAAGGTGGTCGAGAAATGTTGCAAGAAGCGGGGTATAATCTTTTAGCTTTGTTTACGCGTGAAGAGTTGGTAAAACTTGGACGTGAATAATAATAGGTTTAACTATGCAGCATAAAAAATATTTGTTGCTTTCGCATTTAGTAAGGACCACGTTTTTTACTGCTATTTTATTAAATGCATTTTCTTTGGCCTTCGCTGCTGAATGGCAGCCACGTATTTATGATTTTGCTCTACCAAAGCGCGTTATTGCCATAGATAAAAATCAACAACAATTCCACATTTTTGAGAAACATAGTCCCCTAACATTAAAAGTTACTTATCCATGTACCACTGGTCAAGTGCAGGGAGATAAGCAAGTTGAAAATGACTTACGCACACCAGAAGGAATTTATTTTATAGGTTATAAGATTGCTAAGGGGCTTGATTTTAAGGAATATGGTGGTGTTGCTTATACATTAAATTATCCAAACCCTGTGGATAGGTTACGCGGTAAAACTGGTTATGGTATTTGGATTCACAGTAAGGGTGAAGACGCAGATATAGTACCACTTAATACGCGTGGGTGTATTGCCATCGAGCGTAAAAATATAATCGAAGTTGCTCCTTTGCTTGGCCTTGGAATACCAGTAGTAGTTGGTGGAAGCTTAAACGCTAACCAAGTGCCAGTTCAAGACACAGGCGTTTCAAGACATTTACGCTTGCGTATGGAACAATGGACCAGAGCTTGGGCCAGTCGTTCACAAAAGTTTTTTGATTTTTATGATCAAGCTTCATACACCAAGGCCATGCCAGAAAGTTTTGACGCTTTTAGAGCTAACAAACAGCGGCTATTTAAATTACTGGCTTGGATTAACATTTTCAATCGTGAAGTTCATGTCCTTGAAGGACCTGGATATTGGGTTACTTGGTCTGAGCAGTTTTATAGAGCTCCAAATCTTTCCACTGAAGGTATTCGTCGCTTGTATTGGCAACGTGATGAAGGTGGACAGTTTCGTATTGTGGGTATGGAATGGATTCCGCGTAATCTAGGTATGCAAGCTGCCTATGAAAAAGGTCAGTTGGTGGCGGCTGTAAATAATTCCGCCAGTGATGCATTGCCGCTTGATGCACAAACCGAAGTGCCAGTACCACCACCACTTTCTATGCCTGAAATGGGTGAAGATGTAAAAAAAGATGTTCAACAAGTTGCTGCAATTACGTCTAATGCTAATCATAAAATAGTATTAACATCCGAAGTCACTTCCGCCATACAACAAAATATGGATGCAAGAGCAACAGCTTGGATGAACCGTGACCCTCAAGCTTTTTATGCTTTTTATGATTCAACGAATTATGGTAAGGTGCGGGCAACACCAAGTGCAAACTTTGCTGATGTAAAAAAGACTATGGCAAGGTTTTTTAAGGCGCCGTGGGTAGATATGGTAAGCAGTAAGGTACAAATGCATGTACGTGATGATATATTGCTAACCATTGGTAATCAATTGGTATATATGCCTAATAAGCAAGTAGTTCAAGGTGAAGAGCATATTTATTGGCAACGTCATGAAGATGGTGAGTGGCGTATTGTATCTTCTGTTTGGAACGAAAAAAAGCTAGGTATGGAAGCAGCATATTTAGAAAAGATTAGTTCATCTGTATCAAAGTTTATTGGTCAATGGCGCACGCATTGGCTTGAGGCTAACGTTGATGCATATATTAGCCATTATGCATCAAATGCCAGACAAGGTGCTAGAGGTAAGACAGCCATTGCTGCGCAGAAAAAAGATCTTTGGTCAAAGGCTGCTCCGGCACAAGTGCAATTGAGTGGACTTAGAGTGCAACTTGATAATAGAGGTGTCAGGGCCGATATGACGCAAGTCTATAAAGATAAGAATGGCAAAGGCGACAAAGGTACCAAAACATTACTCCTTGAGCCATATAATGGTAGTTGGCGTATTGTGCAAGAAGATTGGACGGCGTTACAATAAGTCTGGCTAGTTAATAGTTTAAGATTGTTCACCGCAAGGGGTATATTATGACCGTATCGGGTGAAAAATTAAATTTACTTATCATGCGTGATAGTGGTGAGACCAAGCGATTTCGCGTTAGGCGTTCGTGGTTTTACTTTTTTATTTGTATATTGTTTTGCATGCCTATTTTTGCTGGTCTTATATGTTGGGGTGCATTTTATCTATGGGAAGAAAACTTATTAGTTAAGCAAAAACTTTTTGCTGCTGAAAAGCTAAATCATGAATACGCAGCCACAGTCAAGCGCTTATCTACTTTTGAAAGTTTGATGAAGTATGAGGCCGAAATGGATGCTATGATAGCACAAAATGCTGCAAAGACTGCCAACATACCGGCCAAAACAACTAGTACTCCAAATGCCATCGAGGCAGAGAACAAAGAAAGCACAGAAGAATCAAGCCAAACACCTGACAAAGAGATTGACCAAACTCAAGTTACTCAAGTGCAACCTACTCAAGAAAATATTGAAGAACCTGCACGGCCAGAAACACAAAGTCCTGAAGAAAGTGCAAACTTGGCTGCCATGCAAGATGGGCCAGGGCACGAAGATTTTCCTGTTGTGGACGAAGGCGTGGTTTTGGTGGAAAATGTGCAAAGTAGGTTGATAGAGCCAAGGAGAATTAGAACTGCATTGGATTTACGTAATCCTGGTAGTACAAGTCTTGCTGGCACAGTATTTTGCATTTTAAGTCTTGCTTCTGGAGAAATGGTACCTCTTACATTAAGTCCTGCTGATGTGGGGAGCTATAGAATTTTGCGCTGGAAAAAAGCAGTTTTGTTTGCAGATATTGCATCAGAACATGATCTTTTTAATGCTCAAATGATTATTGAAGTGAAGGACACCACAGGAAAATTAATTTATCGTAATTCCTATGCTATTGAGCAATAAATTTTAGAGATATTATTTATGCTGTTTTAACGTCTTGTGCGTAGCCAATAATAGGCTAAAGTTAGTCCGCCTCCTAGGGCCGTGATGCTTGCAACAATGCTAACAATTATAAGTACAAGCATCCAGTCTTGAGAAATTTCAGCTAAGGATAAATCCATACTAAGCATAATACCTACAGTTATAGCATGCACCAATGCTGCTGGCCAGATGTGACCAGTAATCTTTACTCCAATAAAACCTAATAATACAGCAAATATAAAGCTAAAAATTGTACGTAGTAGTATTATCTTTCGAAAGATTTCAATATTATTTACGCCCTCAAGCGCTGTGGCAGAATAAAAATGCATGAAAGTATAGAAAATTAAACACAAAGCAAATAGTATAATAAATTCAGGGTAAAATAATCTTTTAAACATAATAGTTTTTATTTTCTATATTCTTCATGCAAAAAATCTGCATAGGTTTGGGCTAGACCATTTTCCAGTGAGATAGAGGCTTGCCAACCCAGATTTTGAAGCTTTGTAACATCAAGTAGTTTTTGCATGGTCCCATCCGGTTTAGTAGTATCATTAGTAATATTACCTGTATATCCAACTGTTTTGGCAATTAGTTGTGCTAGTTCTATGATAGATATATCCTTACCACAGCCAATATTTATATGTTGGGAATCGTCATAATTTTGCATTAAGAAAATACAAGCCGAAGCAAGGTCCTTAGCGTGTAAAAATTCACGTTTAGGCTTGCCAGTGCCCCAAATACATACCTCAGGGGCATTGCTTATTTTTGCTTCATGAAATCTTCGTAAAAGTGCAGGAATTACGTGAGCATTTTCTGGGTGGTAATTATCATTGGGGCCATATAGATTTGTTGGCATAACACTAATAGCATTAAAACCATATTGTTTACGGTAGCTTTGGCACATGGTGATACCAGCAATCTTAGCAAGGGCATATGCTTTATTGGTTGGTTCAAGGGGGCCGCTTAATAAATATTCTTCACGTATGGGTTGGGGGCATTGTTTAGGATAAATACATGATGAGCCTAAAAATAAGAGTTTTTTTGCACCGAATTTCCAAGCTGAGTGCACACAATTATTTTGAATTTGCAAATTTTCATAAATAAAATCAGCCGAGAAAATATCATTGGCATAAATTCCACCTACCTTGGCTGCGCATAAAAAAATAAACTCAGGTTTAGTTTGGAAAAAAAATTCCTGTACAGATTTTTGGTCACATAAATCAAGTTCAGCGCGCGTTTTTGTGATAATATTATTAAATCCAGAGTCTTGCAAAGCAGAACAAATGGCAGATCCCACCATCCCCCTATGCCCTGCCACAAAAATTATAGAGTCTTTTTGCATTATTTATTCTCTACCATAATTATCTTCAAAACGCTCAATATCATCTTCACCTAGATATGTACCGGATTGAATTTCAATAAGAATAAGAGGCTGCTTGCCTGGATTTTTTAATCTATGTTTGGATGTACGCGGAATATAGGTGGATTGATTTTCAGTTAAGAAAAATGTTTTTTCATCAACGGTTATTTCTGCTGTACCACTAACCACAATCCAATGCTCAGCACGGTGATAGTGCATTTGTAGAGATAGTGCTGCTTCTGGATTTACTTCAATGCGTTTTACTTGAAAATTATCTGCCAACACAAGGCTTTCATAGTTTCCCCATGGACGATAAACTTTTTGATGCCAAGTAGCCTCTTTGCGCTCTTGGGCTTCCATAGCTTTAACAAGCGTTTTTATATCTTGAGCAAAGCGCTTTTTTGTAACAAGTACAGCATCGGCAGTTTCAACAATTACCATATCCTCAATTCCAAGGGTTGCCACTAAGCGACTGTCAGCATGGATATAGGAGTTTCTTGTTTTATGCGCAATAATATCACCATTACAAACATTGCCTTTTGCATCATGTGTTGCTGTATGATAAATGGCATCCCAAGAGCCTAGATCACTCCAATAAATATCAAGTGGCAGCACAGCAGCTTTATCGGTGTGCTCCATGACAGCATAGTCTATGGATTCTGCAGGGCAAGCTGCAAGAACAGCCGCATCAGGGCGTATAAAATCAAAGTCCTGCTTGCGTTGACTCCAAGCATGCTTGCATATGTCAACTATGTCAGGGCTAAATTTTTCCATCTCACGCAATAGAGCATCTGCCCTAAATAAAAACATGCCACTATTCCAATAATATCCACCTTCTGCCAGCATGGCTTTAGCTATGTCTTTTTGAGGTTTTTCTACAAACTTTGTGACATAACTAGTAGAATTTTTAATGTGCCCGCGAGCATCTTCGGCTTTATCAATGTATTCACCACTTTTAATGTAACCATATCCGGTTTCAGGTTTATCCGGTTTTATACCAAAGGTTACTAAAAAGCCTTTTTGTGCTGCGGGGCTTGCATCTTTTAGGGCATTGAGTAAGGTGTTTTCTGGGCGTACAATATGGTCTGATGGCAAAACCAATAGTAGGGCATCTGGATTTTCTTCAAGGGCTGCAAGAGCAACTAAAGCGATGGCTGGAGCAGTATTACGAGCTTTAGGCTCAAGTATTATGTTGGGAGTGCGATTACCAGGTATGAGCATTTCTTGCATGCTAGCAGCCACAAAAAAGCGATAATCCTCATGGCAAATGATAATAGGAGCACCTACCGAGCGTTCTTGACTGCGTTGAATATGTTGTACTCTTTGTAGGGTTTGAGTAAAAAGCGAAGGGGCATTAGCATCATACTCCATAAATTGTTTGGGGTAGAGTGTGCGTGAAAGAGGCCATAAACGTGAACCACTACCACCGCAAAGAATTACCGGATAAAGCATAAAAATCCTCGTTTTTTATAATCTCATAAATTAAAGCAAATACTTAAATAAAACTAGGCTTGGCCTTGTTTAGCCTCAGGCATGGTAATACCTGCATGAAGCTGCAAGCGAAAATCCTTCACTTCATCAGTGTTACGCCACTGGGAGAAAAAGTTCTTCCATGCTCCAAACTCCATAAAGCCTTCATCTAGCTGACTTTCATGACTTTGCACCCAAGTATTAAATAATTGTAATTCTATTTGAAAGGTAGTGCTGTCAAAAACCATATCGGACATATTTTGTGGAATAGTTTTACCGTCAACTTCTGTAACTATATAGGTACAAATGGCTGTACGTGAAGCTTCAAAGGTAAGTTCTTTTTCATTTAATAGCTCAGCTAGCGGTAAGAGAGTAGGGTACAATTCACCAATGCGGGTCATGCCTTGCTCTGGTACAACTAAAAAAAGTGCATCGTCTTGGTCTTGGTTTTCGCTAATAAAGTAAAAGCGTAACCAGTTTTCGAATATAACTGCCTCTAAAATGATTTCTACAGCCTTGGCAAAGGTCTCAGATTGTTGTGTCATAATGCTTCCTTTAAGGTGATTTTTACTATAACTTTTTGTTATTTTAAGATGTTTTTATCTTTCTGTCCTGAGGGAAAGTATATAAAACTATTTTCCCTCAAAATTTATCTTAAAATTTCCAAGTTAATGTATAGGGTAAACCTTGCTTGCGTCAACATATAACAGTAGTATGGCCCCATGATAGATTATGAAAACAGCCTAAACCCTGCACAATTTGCTGCAGCCACAGCTAAGGATGGACCGGTATTAGTCATTGCTGGTGCTGGAAGTGGTAAAACGCGCACCATAGTGTATCGCCTTGCTTGGCTAGCCGAACAAGGTGTTGACCCCAATAATATGCTTCTTCTAACCTTTACGCGCAAAGCCGCTCAAGAGATGCTTAAGCGAGCGTCATTATTGCTTGAGCGTGGGCTTATGGGAGTTCGTGGGGGTACTTTTCATGCTTTTGCTTATAGTATTTTACGACAATATCGTCCGGCTTGGCTTGAGGGTAGGCATTTTTCTATTATGGATAGTGCTGATATTACTTCAGCCATAAGACATTGCCGTGAAGAGTTAGGTTTAGGTAAGGGTGACAGGTCATTTCCAAAAAGCCAAAATATTGTGGGTATTTTAAGCAAAGCACGTAATAAGGAAATTAGTATTGATGAGGTTTTGCAGCGTGAGGCAAACCACTTACTACCCCATGCTGAGGCCTTACAAGCTATAAATATTGCCTATACCAATTATCGACGCGCTCAAGGTCTATTAGATTATGATGACTTGCTTTTTGAATTTGAAGCTCTCCTGCAAGAGGATAGGGAGTCCTTGCACTTTTTGCGTCAAGGATTACAGCATATTATGGTTGATGAATACCAAGATACCAACCTAGTTCAAGCGCGCTTGGTACGGTTTTTGGGAGCTAAGGAATTTGGTGGGCATGGTAATGTTATGGCCGTTGGTGATGATGCACAGTCTATTTATGCTTTTCGTGGAGCCAATGTACGAAATATTTTGGATTTTCCGCAAAATTTTGCTCAAGCTAGCGTCATTCGTTTGGAAGAAAATTATCGCTCAACTCAACCTGTACTTGATGTGGCAAATACACTACTTAGCAATGCAAAAGAATCATTTCAAAAAGAATTATTTACCAAACGTCAAGGTGGTAGCTCGGTGCGCTTAATTGCACCCAGTAGTGATAAAAGTCAGGCTGATGTGGTTACAAGGCGCATTGCTGAATTGTCGCAAAGTTATTTGCCACACGAAATAGCAGTATTATTTAGGGCTGGCTTTCATTCATATAATTTAGAAGTAGCCTTAAATAGAGCCGGTATTAAATTTCGTAAATATGGTGGCTTACGCTTTGCCGATGCAGCTCATATCAAGGATGTACTTTCTTATGCGCGGCTTTTGGTTAATCCCTTGGATATGCCAGCTTTTGAGCGTATTGCTATGTTGCATAAGGGTATTGGCAAAAAAACCATGCAAAAATTATATGCCATAGCAATTAAAGAAGATGCAGCAAGCACACAAAAAGCCTTTGCAAAATATCCAAGTTTTTTAAGGGATATACAGTTTTTAGATAGTATGCGTAGTGTTATCCAGAGCCCTGCTAAGCAAATAGAAGCTATTATTGATCACTATCAGCCCATGCTTGAAACTGTATATCCTGATGATTGGCCGCGTCGACGCCAAGGGCTTGATGAAACATTGCATATGGCAGATAGCGCCACTCACCTAGATTTATTTATAGCTGATCTTGTGCTTGATACGGTGGAAGATGAGGAAGTGGATGAGCAATGTATTACTTTATCCACTGTGCATTCTGCCAAAGGTTTGGAATGGGAAGCTGTGTTAATAATAGACTTGGTGGAGGAGCGTTTTCCATCACGCCATGCCTTAAATGACGCTGAAAGTTTTGAAGAGGAGCGTAGACTTATGTATGTAGCATGCACCAGAGCAAAGCAGCATTTAGAACTATATGCTCCATCTTCGGTTAGTAATAGGGGTAGCGCAGGTAGTATTTATGCCACCCCAAGTCCTTTTTTGCGAGAATTGCCAAGAGGTATGTGTGAAGAGTGGTTTGAAAGCTATGGCAAGATATTGCAAAAAAGAAAAAATCCTGATTCTGCAGGTTTTGGTGTTGGGCAAAGGCTTTTACCGCCTCAAAAAAGCTCTATGGATGCTGACCCAGAACATAGTCTTGATTTGCATTGTGTTGCAAAAGAAAATACTGATGGTCAGGTACCCTTAGGTTATTGTCAGCATAAGATTTTTGGACGAGGTAAGATGGTTAAATTTATACCTCCAGACAAATACCAAGTCAATTTTACAGGCTTTGGGTTAAAAGTTATTATGAAGGATTTTTTGACTTTGGAGTAATGTTATGTCCATTCTGTCAGAAGCACATTTTTTACAATTGGTAGATAAGCATTTTCCCAATAAGCATCCAGCACTTATACTAGGGCGCGGGGATGATTGCGCCATTTTACGAACCCAAGATAGTCTTTGTATAAGCAGTGATCTTTTTCTAGAAGATATTCACTTTCGCTCTTCTTACTTTCAAGCTTCAGATATAGGCTATAAAGCTTTGGCAGTAAATATTAGTGATATTGCGGCCATGGGGGCACGTCCATTAGGGTTTAATCTAAACCTTGGGCTACCTTCAAAGCTTGATGAACAGTGGTTAAATGATTTTCTTGCTGGTATGAGCTTGCTTGCTAAGGAACATAATATGGTGCTGGTTGGTGGTGATGTGGCACGCTCTAATCAACTACATATATGCATAAGTGTGTGGGGTGATAATAGTGGTAAAACGTTTCAGGTTAAGCGTGAAGGTAGGCAAGAGTTCCTAACTCGCGGTGGTGCTATGCCTGGAGATACAATATTTGTGGTGGGTCCAGTGGGGCTTGCACGGGTAGGGTTAAATGCTCTTGAGGCACAGGGCGAAAAAGCAAAACAAGATTGGCCCAATGCTTGTATGGCCCATTTACGCCCAAAACCCTTAGTTAATGCCGGTTTAATGCTTGCTCGTCTTGGTATACAAGCAAGGCCTCCTGTACTTATGGATGTATCTGACGGGCTTGCCAAGGACATACCGCGCTTACTTGGCATGAATGAGTATTTACAAGGCCCCCTAGGTGCGCAAATTATTTTACCGGAAGCCTTATTAAATGCTGAAGTGATAGCATATAATCGTAAAAATAAGCTTTGCCCGGTGCATGAGGCTTGGTTAGGCGGTGAAGATTATGCTTTGCTAGGTGCTTGTATTCCTAAACTTTTTCCGGTGTTACATTCTACATTACGCATGGCATATAGTATTGGTATCGTAACTGATGATGGTAAGCTCTGTTTTAATGGAGAACCTGTGACCTCTAAATCAGGTTTTGATCATTTCCAATAAAGTTTTCAATATAAAAAAGTTTAAATGGTTTTTTTATGCCAGTGCAGTCTGCGTTCAATACTATGAAATATATTTGTGCATATAAGTGATATAATTAGATATAATATTGCTACCAAAATCCATGTTTCAAATGGCAAACGACTTATGGCCATAACTTCCATGCCTTGGAAGGTGAGTTCAGGTACAGATATAAGCGATGCTAGGGCTGAGTCCTTAAAGATTGAGACATATTGACCAGCTAAAGCTGGAATCATGATGGGTAAACATTGAGGTAATAATACCATAAAAAACTGCTGATGCTGTGAAAAACCAAGGGCTGCCGCAGCATCCCACTGACCTTGGGGTAGGCTTTCAAGTCCAGCGCGTACAATTTCAGCCACGTATGCTCCTTGATAAAAGCCAAGGGTGATGACAGCAGCTAGCATGCGGTCCATATTATTGGCGTTAGCAAAAATAAACTCTATTACTATCTGTACATTTTTTGGAGCATCGCGCATTACATTACCAAGTAAGGCCAAGGTACTTTCACTAGTTAAAAAATAAAGTAAAAATAGTAAGATAAGTGGTGGAGTGTTACGCAAAAAGACCACAAAAATGTAGATGATGCGGCTTAATGCTGTATTGGGCTTTGCGGCAAGACGCAAGCCTATGGCAAGACCAAGCACAAGGGCTAAAATGCCAGACCAAATGCCTAGGCGTATGGTGGTAGCTAAGCCTTTTAGTAAAAGACCCATATGCCAACCGTGCTCATCAACCCAACCTATATATTTAACAAGCTCATGCCAATTCCAAGTTTGGGGTATGGTGCTTTCTGAGTTTGAAATACTATTGTAAAACAATATTGCTAGTAAGCACAGGATAATAGCTAATAATACATCTAGCCAGAGCCAGCGTTGTATATAGTTTGATTTTTTAATCATTTAATCATTTTGCCCTAGATAAATGAAAAGTGCAAGCCTACAATAAAGTAAGATTATAAATTGTTACGATATTGTGCATTTGTTTTTAATAAGATTTCATTAAATAGTCGACGCTAAAAAATATAATAACATTCTAAAATAGTATAATTTTATTGGAAA
>CAYJLD010000012.1:0-40332 GCA_964371195.1 uncultured Desulfovibrionaceae bacterium
AATTGCGCCTACTCTTGATTTATCGATCGTGCTGACTTTGTCAGCACTCTGAAAAGGCGGTGCAAGCACCGCCTTTTTTAATTATGTCTTATAAGTTTTGCAATCTATTAAGTGTTTCTCTAAGCTCAAGAGATAATTCTGCAAGTTCACGAACTGCAATGGATGCTTCATCCATGCCGGTGGAAATTTCATCAGCAATACGGTTCACACCTTCGGCTGCAAGATGAATTTCCTCAGCAGTTGCTGATTGTTCTTCGGCCGCCGTTGCAATGCCAGTAATTAACCCAGAGTTACCTTCTGCAAGGCCATGGATTTCAGTCAAAGCCTGACCAGAAATATTGGCAAGTTCTGTGGCTTCACTAATGATTTTTGAGGCTTTATCAAACTGAGCAATATTAACTGCAGTTGAGCTTTGAATACCACTAATACTGCTGCCAACCTCAGTAGTTGCAGACATGGTTTTTTCTGCTAACTTACGTACTTCATCTGCAACAACAGCAAAACCACGACCAGCTTCACCAGCACGTGCAGCCTCAATGGCAGCATTAAGAGCTAGAAGGTTTGTCTGGTCTGCAATATCTGAAATCACAGACATAACACTACCAATGGACTCAGCCTGTGAACCAAGGGCTTTAATATTTTCTGAAAGCGATACTGAAACAGTATTTACGTCACCAATGGACCTTACAACTTTAGCCACAAGTTCAGCCCCTTCATTGGCCTTACTTTGAGTTTCACCAGCTTGAATTCTAGCTTCTTCTGCATTACGTGCCACTTCAAGTACAGTGGCATTCATCTCTTCAATGGCGGCGGCGGCAGACGCTGTTCTGTCGCGCTGTTCACTGGTACCACGAGTTACTTGTTCAACCTGAGCAGATAATTGCTCCGCAGCAGCAGCGGCACGATTAGCAATATCATTGGCAGTTTGTGCAACCTCAACAATAGTGCGTTGGGTCTTTTTAATACTAGTTACATCTGTTACCAAGATAAGCATACAGTTTAACTCACCACTATTGCTAAGCATTGGTATGGCGCTATAGGTTACATCAATCTGACGACCTTTAGGACGAGTTATTGTGTCATTGCTAGCTGGATTTTTAGTTTTAGCTGCAATAAGTACAGCATCCTTATCTGTGTCATCATCTTCATTATTAAACAAAATTTTACAACTCTTACCTACATAATCTTCACCCACAAGAGAGCGCGTCACAGCATTGGCATAGGTTGCATTCAAATTTTTATCTAAAACAAATACAGGTGAATTGATGCTTTCTAAAAGTGCTCTAAAATTATTTAAGATTGCATTAGTTCCTTGCACAAGGCTAGCAAAATCACCTTCAAACTTTGATGCATCACCCACACTATCCAAATGCCCATAATGAATTTTATCACCTAATTGATTATATTCTTCGGTTACAGCATTTAAAGTATTTGGAATGGAACGCAAAGCATCTGCCAAAGCACCTATTTCATCCTTACGATGTATATCAAGTGTGCCATTAAGCCTACCATGAGCAATGTCATTGGCAAAGCTTACACCACGACTTAATGCACTTACAATGGGCTTTAGAATGAGGAAGATAACAACAGCACCAGCAAGCATGGCACCAATAACAACCATTATAGCACTATTACGTATATCAGCAAGAGAAGATAAAACTTCCTCTTCAGGAGCACGCACTACAACTGTAATCTTCATTTCAGGTATGGCTTGGCGATAAACAAATATATTTTTACCGTCATTGCTAGTTTCTTCAGAAAAACCTTCACCACCTTCGGCAACCCATCTTTTATACAGCGGTATTACTGATAAATCTTTATTAAAAAGCCACTCTTTTACGCGAACAATGGATACCAATCCTTGATCATTAAGCACATAGGCAAAACCATTTTCACCTATGGCAATATCTAAAATTATATCAGACATTTTATTAACATTAAGCGTACCGCGTATTACACCTACAATCTTACCATCAACTAACACAGGTGCGGTAATAATAATAACAGGAAATGGTTGCACACGTCCCATAAAAATTGAGGACGTATACACTTCACCAGCAGCAGCTTTTCTGAAATATTCTCTATCACCAAAATTATCACCAATAACTGCAGCTTTTGGTTCAGAGGATGAAATAATATTGCCATCTAAGTCAAAAAGAGCAACATATAAAAAATCTTTATAAGACTTAGTAATATCTTGCAAAGCTTTATTGGTATCCTCTACATTAAGAAAATCACTGGTGTCACCTTGGTAAAATTTTATGACATCTAGATTATTGGCAATTCGCTGAATATTATCTTTGTTTGTTACACCAACATCTCGGATAAAATTTGCTAGGGCATGTGTTTCACCCTGCAATGTTTCCATTGAAGCGGCCCTTAAGCCTTTTGCAGCTTCTTGATAGCTTAAATAGCTATTTACCCCTAATAGCACAATAAGTAGAGCAAAAATCGGCAATTGAATTTTGAACTGGAGTTTCATGTTTCCTTCCTTGTATAGGGTTGTGTTGACTAATATAGACTACAATCTACGCTATTAATCGTGTCGAAGCAATAAAACTTTATACTTCTGGACAATTTCTATTAGGATAATCATATTATTTATAAATAGATACAATTCAACAAATAGCTTTATGTCTTATGCAAAGAAAAGATAAAACCCCCAAGAGGGGGTTTTATCACAAAGTGCTGACAAAGTCAGCACAATCGATAAGTCAAGAGTAGGCGCAATTCACTTGCGCCGTTAAACGATTGATTTTCGTGCCTTACTGCCAAGGCAGCTTGTCTGCCTTAGGCGGCACAAACGCCAGAAAGGGGTTTGTCATCAGTCTGAGATAAAACCCCCAAGAGGGGGTTTTATTAGAAGGGAGGCAAAAGCCTCCCTTTAAAATCACTCTCAACAAATTACTTAAGAGGCTTATGGCAGAACCACCAATCATAACCTTCAAAGTCTTGTAGACGTTTTTTAGCATCTTCTACGCAGCATGCAGGTGGCACAATAACCCTATCGCCAAGCATTTCGTTGTTGGGCCAATTGGCAGGCATAGCGCCTTGAGCATCTGAGGTTTGAAGTGCTTTTACTATGCGTACAATTTCATCCATATTACGCCCAATTTCTTGAGGATAGTACAACATTAGGCGTAAAATACCTTGAGGATCAATAACAAATACAACACGCACTGTATTGGTACCTTTACCTGGATGTAGCATGCCAAGTTTCATAGCAATGCTTTCAGTACCAGCAATGATAGGGAAGGTAATATCAATGTCTAATTTTTCTTTAATCCACTCAACCCACTTAATATGAGCAAACACTTGGTCAATGGAAAGACCAACAAGTTTGCAATTTAACGCTTCAAATTGTTCAATACGCTTTTGAAAACCTACAAATTCAGTAGTGCAAACTGGTGTAAAGTCAGCTGGATGACTAAAAAGTACCACCCAAGAACCCTTAACATCAGCAGGGAATTTCATAGGACCATGGGTTGTAGCGGCCTCAAACTCAGGTAAGGCATCACCTAAAAGGGGTAAACGAATACTATCTGTGCAGCAGCTCATAATTAATCTCCTTAATTTATTTGCCTTGCGGCTATTATTATTTTTTAGACAAAAAAGTCTTTACTCTGCTAATGAATACTATTATCATTTACACATGTAGTTGGCAAGAAGTTTTTCATTTTTTTTTACAAATTTATTTTAATACTAGCATAACATGCTAAATTAATAAATAAATTTTTTGCCCACAATTGGTGATGCAGTAAGTCACACACATTAAAAATTAGTTTTTATAGGAGGTTAAAATGTATTTTGAGCAAATTGTTACCCCAGGGCTTGGTTGTTATTCTTATCTATTTGGCTGCCCTGTAGCTGGAGTTATGGGCATTGTAGATCCTAAGCGCGATATAGATATATATCTTGAACGTGCCCAAAGTCTAAATATGAAAATTACACATATATTTGATACACATGTGCACGCCGATCACATTAGTGGAGGGCGTGAACTGGCAAAAGCTACTGGTGCAGACATATATTTACACGAAACTGCACCTGTAGGTTATAGTATAAAAAAAGTACGACATGATGATAGTTTTGATTTTGGACCAGTACATGTACGTATTTTACACACCCCAGGCCACACTCCTGAATCCATGTCTCTTTTATTGACGGACAAAGCTCGCTCCAATGAACCGCAAATTTTACTTAGTGGCGATTTACTCTTTGTGGGCGACACTGGACGACCTGATTTACCAGGAAAAGATATACTTGATACGCAAGTACGTACACTTTTTGATAGTTTACAAACTGTACTTGGTGAATTTGCAGACGGCGTTCAAGTTTATCCAGGCCATGGTCAAGGGTCACTTTGCGGTGGAGGCATTAGTGCTATGCCAAGCACTACATTGGGCTACGAACGTATAGCTAACCCACGCATGGTTATCAAGGATTTTGATACTTTTTATAAAAATGTCATGAGCTATTTCCCCATGCGTCCGCAAAGCTTTGCTCATATCATCGCAACAAATATTACTGGTGCTCCACTCTTACCCACTTGCGAAGAACACCTCCCTGCGTTCAAACCTGCTAAGGTTCAGGATTTAATAGCAAGTGGAGTTACTATACTTGACTTGCGTAATTCTTTAGCTTTTGCTTCAGCTCATATTGAAGGTAGTATACACGTTGACGCAACACAAAGCATTGCTCCTAATTGGATTGGTACAGTTGTAAAACCCAAATCACGTTTAGTGTTAGTACTTGAAAATGATGCTGATTTTGTGGAAAAGAGAACTATGCTTAGACGTATGGGCTACGATGATGTAGAGGGGTGGCTATACGGTGGTATGAATGCATGGATTAATAGTGGCTTACCAACCAAGAGCATTCAAGTAATTTCTGCCAAGGAACTTGCTGAAAAATTAGATGGTCCTAATCCACCAAGCATAATTGATGTACGCACCGCTATGGAAATTGCAAATATTCCATTTCCTAAAGCTACATTATTGTCCTTTGATGAATTAACTAGTAGTGACACATGCCCATATGCCGTCAATACAGGCATCGACCATGTTATACTTTGCCAAAGTGGCTATAGGGCAGCCATTGCTGCAGCGCTGTTGCAAGCCCGTGGTTGTACTAATATTGCTTTTCTATCTGGAGGCCTAGGCGGATTCAAGCAAGCTAAATATATACTTGCATAGGCTTGTATATATTTTTAAGGTGTTAACACGCAACGGTAATACTATGATATAATAACCTTGCCGCATGAGTAAAAACATGCGGCAAGATTTTATAATAGTATTTCAGGATTTTTTGTAGTTTTAGCTAATCAATGCTATTATAATTAATATAGTTTTCTACCTTTATGTACTTTATTCTAAGTTGCTATTATCAAAATAATTATTCTTATTTAGGCTTGCTTTTAGGCTAAAAACACCTATATTAAACTCCACAAAAAATATTTTTCCACATTATGGTATAAAATATCTAATCTGTATTTGCCAAGAAAGGCAATTTAAACAGCGCCCCAAAAATAAAATATTTATTATTTTAGCATATTATATGCCATAAAGTTTTTAGAGAACAACTTTGGCACACTACATGCTTAAGAAGTGCCATTGAAAAAAAAATTTATCAAAATACAGTTTAAGGAGTTTTACATGACAACATCACGCCGTCTTGCGGTAATGGAAGCTTTTAGTGCTACCCCAAACCCCATTGATTCTTCTGAAGGACACCTAACCCCAAATATTGAAATGGGCCGTTATTTTGCCAAAGACGTTTTTACCATACATGTTATGCGTGAACGCTTACCTCGTGACGTTTTTAAACAATTAGAAAAAACAATTCGCGAAGGCGCACGCCTTCCAGCTGAGATTGCTGATGTAGTAGCCTCAGCCATGAAGGATTGGGCCATTGAACGTGGTGCAACCCACTACACACACTGGTTTCACCCCATGACAGGCTTTACAGCGGAAAAACACGATGCATTTTTAACTCTTTCAGCTGATGGCCATTTACTCAACGAATTTTCCGGTAAAATGCTCATTAGTGGTGAACCTGACGCATCTTCCTTCCCTTCTGGTGGTATACGTTCAACCTTTGAAGCTCGCGGTTATACAGCGTGGGATCCAACAGTACCAGCATTCTTATTACCAGGTAAGCTTGGGCATACTCTTCACATCCCATCAATGTTCTATTCATACTCTGGTGAAGCCTTAGATCGTAAAACTCCACTTTTGCGTTCCATCAGTGCAGTATCTCGCCAAGCCATGCGTATTTTGCGTTTATTTGGTAATGAAACAGCAACTCATGTTCGTCCTATGGTGGGAGCTGAGCAAGAATATTTTCTTGTGGATAGCCGTTTAGCTGCACTTCGTCCTGATTTATTATTAGCTGGTCGTACCTTGGTAGGGGCTGCTCCTCCAAAGGGACAAGAAATGGATGATCATTACTTTGGTGATATTCCGGCCCGTGTTATGGCCTTTATGCATGATGTGGAAAAGCGTCTTTTTGCCCTTGGTATTCCAGTTAAAACACGCCACAACGAAGTGGCACCTGGTCAATTTGAGTTAGCGCCTCTTTATGAAGAATGCAACATTGCAACCGACCACAATATGCTTACCATGAATATTTTGCGCCATACGGCTGGTGAGCATGGTTTTGTATGCCTATTACACGAAAAACCTTTTGCTGGTGTTAATGGTAGTGGTAAGCATAATAACTGGTCACTTTGTGACTCCAATGGTAGTAACTTATTAAATCCAGGTGATACACCACTAACTAATGCACAATTCTTAGTATTTCTTGCTGCTACACTACGCGCTGTACATAAGCATAGCATGGCTTTACGTCTTGGTACTGTGGGCGCTGGCAATGACCATCGCCTTGGGGCTAACGAAGCTCCACCAGCCATTATTTCTGTATTCTTAGGCGATCAACTTACCGATGTGTTAGAAGCTATCACTAGTGGTAAAGCCCAACGCGAAGGCACAAAACCATCCATGGAAATTGGGGTTGATGTACTACCTCCACTACCAAAGGACTATTCTGATCGCAACCGCACAAGCCCCTTTGCTTTTACCGGTAATAAGTTTGAATTTCGTGCTGTGGGTGCATCTCAATCTGTTGCACCAGTAAACATTACCCTAAATGCTGCTGTTGCTTGCGCACTTGATGACATAGCAACCGAACTTGAAGCTTCTGTATCCAGCGGAACAAAGCTAAATGAAGCTTTACAAACACTATTACCTCGCATCTTTAGCGAACATATGCCCATAGTATTTAATGGTAATGGATATTCTGATGAATGGCCCATTGAAGCTAAAGAGCGTGGCTTACCCAATCTTGCAAATACTGTAGATGCTCTTGAGCGCTATAGTTATCCCGAGGTAATGGACGTATTCTTGCGTACTAATGTTTTGTCTGAGCGTGAAATGTTAGCTCGCCAAGAAATATTGTTAGAAACCTATGCTAAATTAATTAACATTGAAGCTAATGTTTGTGCAGCCATGGTGCGTGAAAGTATTATTCCAGTTGGTCTACGTGCCCAAAAAGAAGCTGCAGACCTTGTTATTACAACCCGTGCTGTGTTAGGCGATAAGGCTAAATTACCTGAAGAAAATCGTTTCTTAGCATTGCGTGATGTTTGCTTAAACCTTGAAAAATCCTTGGTAGCTCTTGATGCAGTACGTAGTCATGATGAACATACTGATACCCTTGACCACGCACGCTATATGCGTAATAGTGTTGTGCCAGCTTTGGAAGAGTGCAGAAAGTATGCTGACCAACTAGAACTTATGGTTGAAGATGCCACTTGGCCTTATCCAAGATATGCTGAAATGCTTTGGATTAACTAAATATTATGGTGTAAAACAAAGCATTCATACGGCCATGGGGCTTTGTTAATACATCTATAATCCTAGTCAAATGACTGGGGATGTGTCGAAAATCGACACATAAAGGAGGGAGCTTTTTAGCCCCCTCCTTTTCCCCTGTTATCAGCCTGCTGCAAGAGTCAGTCTTGGGCAAGTTGTTCAAAAATAATAAGATGCACGGAAGTAAAAAAGTCAAGATGCGCAATCCTGCCCGAAGATTGTAAAGCATAGCCGCTAGACGAAGAACAAGTCTTGCGAATACAGATAGCAGAATGTTTGACTTTTTTACATTGACGGCGCAGACTTCTGTTTTCAACAGATTGTCATATAGTTTAGAAATTAAGGAGTGGACATGAGTAGTTTATATAACCCCTTAGATGAGCGAGATGCATGTGGTGTTGGTTTTGTAGCTCGTCTTTCTGGAGTACCTAGCCATCAAGTTATAGCTGATGCTCTTACAGCTATGGCCCGTTTAGCTCATCGTGGTGGTCAAGGCATGGGCGAAAATTCCGGTGATGGTGCTGGATTACTCATGCCACTACCTAAGACATTTTTTAAACGTCAATGGCCAGCTTTACAAGCTTTAGACCAAGACAGCCCTTTTGCTGTAGGTCAACTTTTTATGCCTCAAGACCAAAATACTTATGCGCCAATTATGAGCATAATTAAAGAGTGTCTAAGTCAAACTAATCTCTGCCTTGAAGATGAACGTAGCGTACCTCTTGATACAGATATAGTTAGTCCTGCTGCTAAGGCTACCATGCCAAATATGTTGCAAATTCTAGTACGTCCAAGCAAGAATTTAGTAGCTGAAAAGGCCCAAGATGACGGCCTTGAGCGTACTCTATATTTGGCAAGAAGACGCATAGAAAAATCCGTACAAGCTTGGCTTGCATCTAAGGATATGGATATTAATAGTTTTTATGTTGTTAGCCTTTCAGCTCGTAGCATCATATACAAGGGTATGCTACCAGGCGCTTGCCTTGGTGATTTATATCAAGACCTTATAGATACAAACTTCACTGCACCCTTTACCATTTTTCACGAGCGCTTTAGCACCAATACCCTACCCTCATGGCGCTTAGCCCAGCCCTTTAGAAATTTGGCTCACAATGGTGAAATCAATACAATTCGCGGTAATGCTACACGCATGTTGCGCCGACAACCGCAAATGTCATCAAAGTTTTTTGGTGATGAATTAAAAGATTTGTTCCCCATTATTGATACCACTGCTAGTGATTCAGCTCGTCTTGATAATGCTCTAGAAATACTTGTGCGTAGTGGTTATACTATGGAGCATGCCTTAATGATGCTCATTCCAGAACCTTTCGGGCCAACCTTTGTAATGGGTGATAATAAGCGAGCATTTTATGAATATCATGCTGCACTTATGGACCCATGGGATGGACCTACAGCCCTTGTTTTCACCGATGGTTACAGTCGTGTGGGTGCCATGCTTGATCGTAATGGGCTAAGACCATGTCGCTCAACTGTTTCCCAAGATGGTATGGTTATACTTGCCTCTGAAAGTGGGGTTATGGATGTGGAACCAGAGCGCATTGTTGAACGTCAACAACTACGCCCAAGACGTATGTTTATGGTTGATATAAAGCGTGGGCGTATGGTTTCTGATGCAGAAATTAAGGGCAGTGTTGTGCGCGAAAAACCATATCGCCGCTGGCTTAATCAGCATGGTATAGCCCTTGCTGACCTTATGCATGACGATGGTGATAAAAGTAAGGCAAGCCAAAGCCCTCCTCATGATTTAAATTGCTTGCAATGTTTATTTGATTATAATCCACAAATTATAAAAAATGTTCTCTTACCCATGGCCCGCGATAGTCAAGAGCCAGTGGGCGCCATGGGACATGATGTGCCCTTAGCTGTGTTAGAAAATAAGCCAAGAACATTGTATAATTATTTTAAGCAGCAATTTGCGCAAGTTACCAATCCTCCTATTGACCCTTTGCGTGAAGAACTCTCCATGTCGCTTATGAACTTTGCTGGGCGAGAGTCAAATATTTTAGAACCAGCACCAGAAAATTGTGCAATTTTACGTTTGCCATATCCTTTCCTTGATCGCAATGAAATGTTGCATGTGCGCATGTCAACACGCGCTGAAGTCAAAGCCCATACACTTGATGCCTGCTTTGATCTTGCCAGCGAAGGTCAAGAGGGCATTGCTCTTGAACAAGGTTTAGAAAAATTATTTAATGCTGCGGAAGTTGCGCTTGAAGAAGGTGCTACCATTTTAATTATTAGTGATGGGGCATCAAATGCTAAGCGTGTGCCCATACCAAGTTTATTAGCTCTCTCAGCCCTACATCATCATTTACGCCGTGTAGAAAAACGACATTTATGTGGTTTATTTGTAGAGACGGGCGAAGCTTGTGAAGTCATGCATATGGCCTTGCTCTCTGCGTATGGAGCCAGTGGCATTTGCCCCTATACAGCCTTAGACACTGTAAAACACCTTGCTGAAAATGGTCAAATTCCTAATGTGTTGCCGCATCAAGCTCAAGCAAACTATATTGCAGCCTTAAAAAAAGGTATGCTCAAAGCCTTTGCAAGACTTGGTATTTCTACTCAGCGCTCCTTTAGAAGTGGACATTACTTTGAAGCTCTAGGCATTGATGGTCAAGTGGTAGAAAAATATTTTACCGGAACACCTTCACGCATTGGCGGCATTGGCCTTGATATAATAGCTAAGGACACCATTATTCGTCACAGTAAAGCCTACAATATAAATAATAAACAAGCAGAAGAAAAAACTGAAACCGTGCATCTTTGGAATAAACAAGCCGTGCGTCTTTTGCATCAAGCTGTGCGCAATGATGATTATAAAGCTTTTGCAGATTATACCAATGCAGGCGATGCCATCAATACACCCATTACCTTGCGCTGCCTCTTTGATATTAAAAAAACTTCCTCCATACCACTTGAGCAAGTGGAATCTGCCAATGAAATTGTAAAGCGTTTTATTGGTGCAGCCATGTCCTTTGGGGCTTTAAGCAAGGAAGTACACGAGGCCATTGCCATTGCATGCAATGCCATTGGTGCCCGTAGTAATTGTGGTGAAGGTGGCGAAGATCCAGTGCGCAATCTAATATCAGAAAATGGTCAAGATAGACGTTCACGTGTACGTCAGGTTGCCTCGGGTAGATTTGGGGTAACAGCGCAATATTTAGCCCATGCCGATGAAATACAAATTAAAATTGCTCAAGGTGCAAAACCTGGTGAAGGTGGACAATTGCCTGCGCATAAAGTTACTGCAGACATTGCTGCTGTACGCGGTACAACACCTGGTGTAACACTTATTTCACCACCTCCGCATCATGATATTTATTCCATCGAAGATTTAGCCCAAATTATTTTTGACCTAAAACACATTCAACCTACTGCCAATATATCTGTTAAGCTAGTGGCAGAAGCAGGTGTTGGTACTGTGGCTGTTGGTGTGGTTAAGGCTGGGGCCAATCAAATACTCATTTCCGGTCACGATGGAGGTACTGGTGCATCACCATTATCAGCTATGCAACAGACTGGATTACCATGGGAAATGGGCTTACTAGAAACTCATCAGGCCTTACTGGCTAACGGTTTAAGGCATAAGGTTAAATTACGCACCGATGGACATATTCGCACTGGCCGTGATATGCTAATTGCTTTCATGCTTGGAGCAGAAGAATGCAGTGTGGGCACAGCCATGCTGGTTAGCCTTGGCTGTATTATGTGCAGAAATTGCCATAAGGGCAAATGCCCCACAGGTATTGCTACACAAGAAGAAAAATTACGCTCAAAGTTTAGTGGAACACCAGAACATTTAATGCGCTTGTTCTTCTTTATGGCTGAAGACTTACGTCAATATATGGCCCAAGTTGGTATTAGCAAGGTGCAAGAGCTCATTGGGCGCGCAGACCTTTTGGAATTAAGTAAAAATATTCCATCTGAACGTGCAAGAACACTTAAGTTATCACACTTTTTTGAATGCACCACCAAGGGCCTTAAGCCTTGGGAAAAAAGCCTACACGACGAACAGTCAGCACTTGCCCCTGCTTCGCTTGATGCAGCAATAATGAATGGTGCTGCTCCATTACTTGAGGGTAAACCCATTCGCTGCACTTATAATGGCACTATTATTAATACTGATCGCGCCATCGGTACGCGCTTAGCTGGTGAAATTGTACGTAAGTTAAAAAAACGCCGTCTACCTCAGCATTCATATACCATTAATCTTTGGGGATCTGCTGGGCAAAGCCTTGGAGCATTTTTAACACCAGGAGTAACAATTACCGTCCGCGGTGATGCTAATGATTATGTGGGTAAGGGCTTAAGCGGTGGTATCATAGTGGTTACACCCGCAAGAAAAAGCACTTTTGAGGCAGCAAAGCAATCAATTGTTGGTAATGTTGCCCTATATGGAGCAACTTCTGGTGAGGCATATTTTTGCGGTATGGCTGGAGAGCGTTTTGCAGTACGTAATTCTGGAGCCATGGCTGTTGTAGAAGGCATTGGAGATCATGGCTGTGAATATATGACCGGAGGTGTTGTCGTTATACTTGGCTCATGCGGATATAACTTTGCTGCTGGCATGAGTGGCGGAGTTGCTTTTGTCTATGATAAAGATGAGCGTTTCCAAAATCGTTGCAATACCCAAAGTGTTGATATGGAATCGGTAAAAAGCCAAGAAGATAGTGATTTATTACGCGCCCTTATTGAGCAACATAATCACTATACCGGTAGCAAATATGCTGAAGAGTTACTAAAAAATTGGGATGCATCATTAGCCCTATTTGTTAAAGTAATGCCCATTGACTATAAGATGGCCCTTGAAAGACAAAGGGAATGCATAAAACATGGTACTGAAACCATTTCCGCTACTGAAGAAGTGTATTTGTTAGATGATTAGGTGTTAAATAAAAAGCTCTGCCCCCACAAGTTTGACAGTGAGGGCAGAGCTTATAGAAAACTTCTTAAAATCTTAAAACATAAAAAACATTTTTTTGAGACAGGATTTTATTTCATTGAGCTATGCTTAGTTCTAAATTTTTTATAACTAAGTTTGTACTTGCGTAAACGCAAAGCCATAATACGCTCAGTCAATCCGAGTATTTGTGCGGCTTGGCCAAGATGGCCCTTAGTTTGCTCTAATGTTTCAACAATACAAGAATATTCCAATTCATCCAAGCGTTCTTGTAGGCTTATTTCACTAGTCCTATATGCACTTTGCTTGTTAGTATTAGCAACTTTTGGGTGAACCATAGCGCATGTGCTTGCATGTAAGTTAATGGGTAAATGTTGCGGTAAAATAAGTCCATCATCACCAACCAAAAGGGTGGCACGCTCCATTATATTTTGTAATTCACGCGCATTACCTGGCCAGTCATGGCGTTGTAACATATCCACAGCCGTTAAGGATAAGCGCACATTAGAACGCCCATTGGCAGCAGCATATTTTTCCATAAAATGATTGGCAATTAGAACAATATCATCCTTGCGCTCACGTAATGGTGCTAAGGTAATAGGAAATACATTCAAACGATAATATAGGTCTTTTCTAAAAGTACCCTGCTCCACCATGTCCTCTAATGAACGATTAGTTGCTGCAATAATGCGAATATCCACTTGACGAGTTTGTGTGCTACCTAAACGCTCAAAGCGTCTATCTTGTAAAACACGCAAAAGCTTGGCTTGGATAAGTAAACTAAGTTCACCAATTTCATCAAGAAAAAGTGTACCATTGTGGGCCATTTCAAAACGCCCACGCCTTACAGCTATAGCTCCAGTAAAAGCACCTTTTTCATGCCCAAAAAGCTCACTTTCAATTAAGTTTTCCGGTAAGGCAGCACAATTTAATGAAACATAGGCTTGATCTGCCCTAGGGCTAGCAGCATGTATAGCCTGCGCAGTTAGTTCTTTACCTGTTCCACTTTCACCACAAATTAATACAGTTGTACACGATGCTGCTACTTGTTGGATTTGTGTATAAACCTGCTGCATAGCATCGGAATTTCCAACAAAAGCATGAGGGCGTGGTGCAGTATTACTCTTACTTTGTTTGTTACTAGATATATAACTTTGACGTACTTTAGCAGCACGGGCAAGCATAGATGCTATAATAGAAAGTAGGCGTGCATCTTCTTCCAAATCTTTTGTGGCAGCAAAAAGCCTATCTACACTCAATGCACCCACCACTTGATCATCAAGCTTAATGGGCACACACAAAAAAGAAACTTGATCTTTTTGTGTATTACGCGAACGAGTACGATTTAGAAATAGCGGTTCATCAGAAATATGTGAAACCAACATGGGCTTACCAGTAGCAATAACCTTGCCGGTCACACCCTCACCGACCTCATATTGACCACGAGCCATTTCAATAGGATTTAGACCATAGGCAGTTTCAATATGCATCTTATCACCCTGAGGAGATAATAAGATAATACTACCACGCATCATATTAAGATGACGGGCCATAAGTTTTAGAGCACCATCTAATGTGTCTTCAATATGTGCAGCACTGTCCAAAAGTTGGCTTAATTCAAAAAGTAAACGCAATTCACGTACATCATTGCCTGGTGTGAGGGAAATATTTTCTTGCGAGGAATTATCATCTTGCTCATCAAACTCAGGTAACGTACAGGGAACAAAGACTTTTTTGAGTTTCATAAATAATCCTAATATACTAAAGAGCTTTATTTATACTCTTTACATTACCTAGTATAACACTAGTTTTTAATAAGTTCAAGGATAAGTTCACCTAAAATTGAAAAAAATGAATATATGTGCCACACAACTTGGACTTATAGCTATAACAAGAAAAATTTTGCTTTATTAAGTAAATGCAGATCAATTTAAGTTTTTTTAGCAATTTGCGGCTGAAAGCAAATACAATCATGCCATACAGCAAAACACTTTATCGAAGCTAGTTTGCATATGCAAAAGATAGCAAATCAGCAATCATGTGATGCGTTCAATAAAATAAAGTAATTCTAACTTGACACTAGCAAAATAGCCCAAGTATAATACCAAATCAAGCATAAGGCATACTAACGCCACACATACTTATCCTAACCAACGAGGAATAACATGGAAAAAGTCAAAGCAAAAAGTAAACCCAAGAAAAAAGTTGAACAAAAATCCCAAGTATTTTTTACAGATATGCGCTGTAAAATTGGTACAAGCTTACAAATGAAATTAGAAAAACTCATTCGTAAAGCTGGCATGACCAAGATGGACTTGGATGGCAAATTTGTTGCCATAAAAATTCACTTTGGCGAACCTGGTAACCTGTCTTTTTTACGTCCAAATTTTTCAAAAACTGTAGTAGATGTATTACAAAGCAAAAATGCAAAACCATTTTTAACAGACTGTAATACTTTAAATGTTGGCAGACGTAAAGACGCTCTTGAGCATATCTCTGCAGCATATGAAAATGGCTATTCTCCTTTTTCTACCGGATGCCACGTAATTATTGCTGACGGATTAAAAGGTACTGATGATGTTGTAATTCCACTAAAAAATACTACCTATTGCAAAAGTGCAAACATAGGCCGCGCCGTAATGGATGCAGATGTATTTATATCCCTAAGTCACTTCAAAGGGCATGAAATGACAGGCTTTGGTGGCGCCATTAAAAACATCGGCATGGGCTGCGGCAGTCGCGCAGGCAAGATGCATATGCACTGTGCCGGCAAGCCCTCCGCAAACGACAAATGCCGTGGCTGTGGTGTATGTAGTAAGTATTGTGCACACAGTGCCATAAGCTTTAATACCAAGAAAAAAGCAAGCATTGATCATGATAAATGTGTGGGCTGTGGTCGCTGTATGGGGGCATGTAACTATGATGCCATTGACCCGCAATATGACGCTAACGTAGATGTGCTAAATTGCCGCATGGCAGAATATGCTCTTGCCGTAGTTCAAGATAGACCACACTTTCATATTAGCATTGTAAATCAAGTTTCGCCATATTGCGATTGCCATGGTGAAAATGATGCTGCAGTTGTACCAGACATTGGAATGTTCGCAAGCTTTGATCCAGTTGCCCTTGATAAAGCTTGCATTGATGCAGTAAATGCAGCTCCAGCCATTGGTAATAGTATTATGAATGATTGTGGCTGTAAGCATGGCCAATCTGGAGATCACTTTACCTTAGTTCACCCCACCACAGATTGGCGCAGTCAAATCTCTCATGCCGAAAGCATAGGACTTGGCAGTGGTGACTATGAATTAATTACCGTAAAATAACAATGAATTAAAAAAAGCTCTATCCAGAGAATATTAAAACTGGATAGAGCTTTTTTATTTACTATTTATTCTTTATATCATCTGCAAATAACCTTGAATAAATACAAATATGATTATACAAGGCAAAACATAGGTTAAATAAACACGTAGATATTGCGGAAATTTACGCCCTTCTCCAGTATTTGCTTCTTCCAAAAACTTCGTAAAACCCCATCCATAACGCGAAGTGCAAAAAACTAGCATAAGTAATGAACCAAGAGGTAAAAGATTTTTACTAATAATAAAGTCCTCTAAGTCCAAAACCCCTGTTCCTTCGCCCAAGGGTTGAAAGCTTGACCACTCATTAAAGCCCAAAATACATGGTAATACACCAACTAAAATAGCTGCTAAAGTGATAAGCGTACTTTTTGCACGATTAAAATGATGAACATCCATAAAATAAGCAATAATACTTTCAAATACAGCTATAACTGTGGTTAAAGCTGCCATGGACATAAAGATAAAAAAGAGCAAACCCCAAAAATTACCCCCAGTCATTTCATTAAAAACATTAGGTAAGGTAATAAATATTAAAGCAGGACCAGCATCTGGCTTGATACCATAAGTAAAACAAGCCGGAAAAATAATAAAACCTGCCATAATGGCTACAAAGGTATCAAGCCCAATAATGTATGTCGCTTCTCCTGTTAAAGAATTTTTCTTGCTTAAATAAGAACCAAAAATCATCATAGACCCAATACCCACACTAATGGTAAAAAAGGCTTGGTTCATGGCATCATTTAACAAGTTAAAAATACCACTTTTTTCTACCTTAGACCAATCTGGAGCCAAGTAAAAGCTAACCCCTTCCGCTGCGCCGGGTAGGCTTAAAGAGTGCACCGTAAGCACTATAAGTAGAGCCAAAAGGCCTAACATAAGATATTTTACAACGCGTTCAACACCCTTTTGTACTCCAAGCGAACAAGCCCCAATACCTAGCAAAATAACAAAAACTGTCCAACCATACATGGTCCATGGGTCTGAAAGCATATCTCCAAAAAATTGGCCAACTCCTGCTGGATCTAGTGGAGCTAATGTACCGATACCGGTATGATAGCAATATGCAAATAGCCACGAAGCAACGGGGATGTAGTACATCATAAGAATAAAGGAACCTAGTGGACCAAATATACTCACTTTATGCCAGTATGTTCCTCGTGGCTCAAGTGTCTTAAATGCTTGCCCCCAGCTTTGATTAGAGGCTCGTCCAATAGAAAACTCCATAATAAGAATAGGCAAACCAACTGTTAATAAAAAGAAAAAATAAGCTGCAAGAAAAATTGCACCTCCATGTTGTCCAGCAATAAAAGGAAAACGCCAAACATTTCCAAGTCCTATAGCACAGCCAGCGGAAAGCAACAAAAAACCAAGTCGTGAAGCTAGTTGTTCTCTTTGCATAATTATCCTTTTGATTATCTAAGCATACGATAGATGAATTAATGTATAATGTGTACAATACTTAGTGAAGTTTGTCAAAAATTTTTCAACATAATATACCAATGCATATAGTGAATGCGCATCGACTAAAGTCGATGTCTTCGGATAACAGCTAAAGTGGCTGTTGCGGCTAAAAGCCGCTAGAAGTAGTCACTAATCCAGTTTTACACTGGATTGCCACGAAAAAACGCTAGTCATATTATCTCTGTATGCAACTCCCGAAGCGTTTTCTCTCGCAATGACAGTGCAAAAATATTAATTAAAAACAAGGATTTGAAAAAAAAGACTATATTTCTGTCATTGCGAGATGGCCTGAGGAACGAAGGGCGATGTGGCAGCCACCCAAAGGGCGCGAAGCGTTTGCGTTAGGTGAGCTTACGAACCTTACGCAAATGGACAGCAAGGCATCCATGTCTTTTGTGCTTTTTGCAATAAGAAACGCTGCAGCTGCCAGCTAAAGCTGGGGGTTTTAGCCCTCCCAAGCGGAAAGAATAATGAAAATCAACCTTTTATAAACAAATACAATAAGCAAATTTTTTTCTTTTCACATATCACATAATTTTTTTACTCATTGACAAAAAAATAAAATTTTTCTACGATAAAATTGTTAATTATGTTTTTTTACAAAAAGCATTTTTACTATGTTGCTGGTTTTTTTGATAAGCTTTTGTTCTTCAATCACACGCGGCATTTTTGAATTTTTGACTTCGGAGCTTTTCTATGCAGCAGAATCAATTAGCAGCACTTGCTTTAGAAAACCTAAACTTTATATGTTATATTGTTGATTTAGAAACATATAATATATTGTTCATCAGTAAGCCAGCTAGTGGTGATTTAAGTTCAATTCTTAAGGGAGATACATTAAGCAATAAATGCTATGCTTATCTACGCCATAATAATAAGCCCTGCTCTCATTGTCATAATGCAACACTTGCTTTTGGTAAAAAAATACGAAAAAGCATTTATGACGAAGTTTCAAGAAAAAATTTCACCCAAATTGATACTTTAATTGAGATTAATAATAGGCCTGCTAAGCTGGCCATGATTTATGACCCTACCATAGATAGGAGTGATATTGAAAATATTACCCACAAGCTAAGTCTTGAAGAAACTTTAATATCCTGCATTAAAACCCTAATTGAAGATACAGAAACCGATAGTGCCATCCAAACTCTTTTAAGTATAGTGGCAGGCTATTACGGCTCTCAACATGCTTATGTATATGAAGTTAATTACAAAGAGCATAGCATTTGTAAAATTCATGAATGGCAAGCCGAGCATATCCAAGCCTCAAGCATTACGACCAACCAAATTTTGCCATTAAAACCTTTTCAATCCTTACTCGACATATTCACAAAAAAGGGTGAAATTGCCTTCAAAGCCGTGGACCAAGAGCTTGAACCGGATAATATTATCTATAAATTCTTAAAAAGTATTAATGTTAATTCTATTTTGGTCGTACCATTTTCTGTTGACGGTAAAATTACTTACTTTATGGGTACAGATGGCCCAACTAAAAATACGCATCAACTAAATTTACTGCACTCGGTAATACTTTTTGTAGTTGATAAAATAAAAAAACAAAATGCTTACAATCATCTAGTGCATCTTTCATATTCGGACTTGCTTACTGGAATTGGCAATAGAAATAAATATAATCAAAAAATTGAAGAATTTGAAAAAAATAGTCCGGAAACCCTTGGTTATGTGCATATTGGCCTAAATGGCTTGAAAAGGATCAATGAACTTTATGGCGAGGCCTATGGTGACAATATCTTAAAACAATCATCTGATATATTAAAACAATATCTTGGAGATGAACTTTTCCGTTTTGGTGGTAACGAATTTATCTCCCTTCACCCAAACATAAGCCCTCATGACTTTGATCAAAAACTCAGCAACTTAAGGCAAGAGCTCAAAAATAATAATGAAATTTCGCTATCTATTGGTAGCATATATCAATACAAAAAAATTGACCTTCGTAAAGGTCTTGGTCAAGCCTATGATATTATGTTTGCTGCAAAGCAAAAATTTTATAAAGAGCAAAATAACGAAACCATTCAGGCCCGACCAAACGCCATGCAAATTATTTTGGAGGAGTTAAAAGCTGGTAATTTTACAGTATATTTACAGCCCAAAGTAAACCTAATCACAGAAGAAATTTCCTCAGCCGAGGCCTTGGTACGCAAATTTGATAAAGATGGTAAGCTCGTTTCACCAGATAACTTTATACCAATTTATGAAAATGAGGGAACCATAAGGCATGTGGACTTCTTTGTTCTTGAAGAAGTATGTAAGCTATTACAACGCCTTATAAGGGAGAACAAAGCTTTAAAGATTGCAGTTAATTTCTCCAGAGTTACATTTATTTCTCCAAATTTATTGGAAGAAATCATTGAAACATGCGCAAAATACAAAGTACCTCATGAATATATTAAGATAGAAATAACTGAAAGTATTGATAAAATGGACTTTGAATTTTTTGATAAAAAACTCAAAAAAATCAAAAATGCTGGATTTGAAATTTCACTTGATGACTTTGGAGCTAAGCATTCAAATTTACTTATGCTCACCATGACTGAGTTTAGTGAAGTTAAAATTGATAAGGGTCTTATTGATTACATCACTCAAAGCGCACAAAACAGGGCTTTGGTAAAAAATATATTAAAAATGATTTCTGAAATTGGCACATCCACTTGTGTAGCAGAGGGCATTGAAACTAAAGAACAAAAAGATATGATTTTAGAATTTGGGTGTACTCAGGGTCAAGGCTATTTATTTTACCGCCCCATGCCCATTGAAGAGTTCTTACTCATTTATGAAATAAACCGCACCCGCGACAAGCTAAAAAATGCTTTACAACAAGACTTTAGCCCCAACTTTACTCTAAGCTACAATGAAATGTCTGCTATTATTGATGCCATGCCATTTTGTGTCACATTGCTAAATGAAAAAGAAGAACTGCTAACTTGTAATCAATCTGTTCTTGAAACTTTTGGGCTATCATCCAAGGAAGAGTTTTTAAAAGGATCATTTGAATTATCGCCACTTTTTCAACCTAATGGTGTAAAATCCAAAGAACTAGCTTTAGAATATGTGCAAAAGGCTTATACAATTGGACATCTTAAATTTCCTTGGGTTCATAGAACTAAACAGGGCAAAGAATTTTTTAGCGAGGTTACCTTAAAAAAACTTACAGTCAAAGGAAGTGAAGATGAACCACTTCTAGCTGGGTTTATGAGAGAAGTAGCTCCGGAGATTGATCATTCAACTTCTATTGAATGGGCAAGCAACTATGGCTTAAATAATGATGTTTCTGACAGAGCTTTAATCTCTACTTTGCTTGAAATATCGCATGCATTACTTTGGACATATAACTATAAAACTAAGCAAATGATGTTTTTTGGTGAAGGTTTCACCGAACTTGGTTTGCCAAAGGGTAAGTTTCCTTTCCCTGAAACATTTATTGAGAGCAAACGTATTTATGAAGAAGATGTGGATGATTTTTTACGTGCTTGCGATAATTTAATAAAGGGCGAGCATTGCACTGTTGAGCTACGCTTTAATATACCAAACGATACTCCGCGTTACTTTAGAATGACTTATAAAATAGTCCATGATTTTGAAGGTAATCCCGTTAATGCCATAGGTAAAGTTCTAGATATTCATGACCAAAAAATACCTTCGCATCTTTCACAAATTGATCACCTAACTAAGTGTTATAACGATATAACATCTCGAAAGCTTATTGAGGATTGTATTAATGACTATCAAGATTCAACTCATGCACTATTTATGCTTGATATTGATAATCTTAAATCTATCAACGAAAATCTTGGACATCCCTTTGGGGATAGTATCTTGATAGACTTAGTTCAAGATTTGCAAGCAAACTTTAGAGATGGTGATATAATTGGCCGTGTTGGTTGCGACGACTTTGTAGTGTTTCTAAAAAATGCTCCCAATACCCATGTAATTATGGATAAAAAACACCTTTTAGAAAAATTGCTCATGCGCGAATATTCCACCTCGACACACAATTTTTCTGTTTATGGTAGTATAGGTATGGCCTTATACCCTCAGCATGGCAAGAATTTAGATGAATTATTCAAGTTTGCCGAAGCATGTGTCTATAAAGAAAAACAATCTAAACTTAAAGTGTACTAGCGCATAAAAAAGCAACTTGCCAATTTTAGCTCACTCGTAAAAAATTATTTAGTCGACGTTGAAAAATATAATAACATTATAAAATAGTATAATTTTATTGGAAAATAGTAATAAAAAAATTACCAGAAATAAGAGCATGGAATGCGAATTTCTGGCAATTTTTGAAGCTCAAAGGGGCTTTTTTTGAGTGGCGGCTATCAAAATTTTCTGCAAAGAAAATTTTGCGCCGCGTAAAATAAGCCAGAATTAACTTCTGGCGTTCGCAAAGCGATATTTGAAGCGAGCGTGCCTTTTTAGAAAAATACGTGAAACGCGTTTTTCAGTACGACCAACTATTTAAAAAAGAAAAGTGATTACAAATACAAATGTAACACTTTTCTCAGACAGATTTATATTCGAACCTAACAATTCTTAGTATTGTTAGGTTAGAATAATTATCAATAATGTATTAACTCGCCTTCAAGCTATCTATAATCCTAGATAACTCCTGCGCTTGGGTGGATAAATCTTGCACAGCAGACGCAGCTTCTTGCATAGCAACACTTGTATTTGAAGATATATCCCTAATTTGCTCAATAGCTGCATTCATTTCGCTAACAGTAGCTGATTGCTCTTCACTAGCAGTGGCAATAGACCTTACTTCACTAGCGCTATGCTCTGTAATTGCAAGAATATCTTGCAAAGCTTCACCACTCATATTGGCAAGATCTGTAGCTTCTTCAATACCACTAACCGCCACGTCCACTTGCTTAACATTACTCTCGGTACTTTCTTGTATTGCTGTGATGGCGTTGGCCACATCAGCAGTTGATGAAATGGTTTTTTCCGCAAGCTTACGCACTTCATCTGCTACAACAGCAAAGCCACGTCCAGCTTCACCAGCACGTGCAGCTTCAATGGCTGCATTTAGAGCAAGCAAATTAGTTTGATCAGCTATATCAGATATCACTCCCATAACCGTAGTAATAGACTGAGCATGCTCAGCAAGAGCATTCATATTTTTACGCAAAATCATGGACTCTTGTTGTACACGGGTTATAGACTTTTTGCATCTTTCTGTAATTTCAGCACCATGAATAGCCTTTTCCTTAGCTCCTTCGGTAAGTTCGGCACTAGATCCAGAACTCTTTGCAACTTCAATAATAGTTGCATTCATTTGCTCCATAGCTACAGCTGTATGACTAATACGATCTGCTTGCTCTTGAGCACTTTGAGATGAAATATCCACCTGTGAAGATAATAGCTCCGAAGCAGATGTTACAATATTAACAACACCTTCCAATTGGCTAGCTGCATCAAGCAAACCTTCACGACGTGCCTTGCTAGCAGCCTCAGCAGCTTCAAGTGCTTTTTGCTGAGCTATTTCTGCCTCAGCAACAGCTTTTTGAGCTTCAGCCGTGGCATTGGTTGCTTCTGTAACCATCTTAGCAAGATTTGTAATCATGGCACGCAAACCAATGGCTAAAGTTGCAATTTCATCGCCACGTTTTATACCATCATCTAAGGCTTGTTCTTGTTGTTTAGTTAACTCTAAATTACCAGCCGCCACATAGGTTGCAATATCAGCCCCACTACGCATGGAAGCTGCAATGCCCTTAGCCACCACAAAAATAACTATGCAGGTAATGGCTGCAATAATGGCAGCAAGAATAAGGATTTCATAAATAAGTCTAGTTGCGTCACTAAGCAATTCTGACGTTGGGGTATCAATCATGACATACCAATCAACTATGGGCACGTGTGCAAAAAACCCTATCATCTCTTCACCTTCAAACATATAAAGAGATGAACCATTTTTTTGTGCTGCTATATATGCGCTTTGCGGCTCTGCTGAGTCATCAGTACCTAAATATTCCGTATGATTATCCATAATAATTGTAAACTTAGAGTCGTACACATAGGGCGACATGCTAGGTGTTAAGGCAATGGAACCTACAGAATTTTTATTAAGTTCGCTAAGATCTAGTTTAAAGATTAACGTACCTATAATACGACCATCTTGCTTAATGGGTGCACCTACAAATGCGCTCAATTGCTTAGTTTCTTGAGAAACTCTAACCTCAACTTGGGTTTTACCATTAAGGGCAGATTTAACTGACTCATAAGCAGCTATGCTAACGCCTACACGCGAAGGCGTTGAATGTGCAATAATAGTCCCCTGCATATTGGTAATAAAACAACCAGAAATATCTCTATAATCTTCAACTATATTAATAATATAATTTGTGATACGCTGTTTTGAGGCTTCGTGCTCAGGGCTATCAATATTTGACTCTTCATCCGCCACAAAGCGCGAGATGGTTGATATACTACTAGTAGAATTAGCTATATCTATAATATAACTAATAATATTGTTCAACTCACTGGCTTGAACCCGCGTGAGTTCTTGCAATTGCAAGCGGGCTGTTGCTAGAGAGTCAGATCTAACTTGCACCCCAGAAAAAATAGCTAAAGCTACAAGACCAGTAATGGCTGGCGCTAAAATATAAAGCATCATCTTTCCAAGTAGTTTCAATCGCATTGTTCACATCCTTATAATTTTGCAAAATTTAAACCGTTAACATTTGAAAAATCGACAACTAATCATAAAAGTTTAGTGTATTCTTGTAAATTTTAATAATAAAGTGGCTAAAAACATAAGCAAAGGTTACAAAATGCATTCATTTCATAAATTTTTTTAATCTCAAGCATACCAGCTAGAGCACGTCATAATTCCGATTTAGCTATTTTTAGCTGAATGTGTGGTGTTCGGTAAATTTTTTTTCGCGGCTCGGCACTTTCGCGTTGCTTCACCGCCGGCTAATTACTCAAAAAACCTTCCCCAACCTCACACATTGCCTCGGCAAAGAGTTCTGTTAGTAGTAATATTTTCTAAATCGGAATCACGTGACCAACTAGAGAGCCTTAGTATAAATTTCTACTGCATCGGCATAAGTTACTTCTCGTGGGTTATTTGCAAGCAGCCTTGTCACTAATAAAACTGCCTCAGCAAGTTTTGGAATATGCTCTTTTTTTACTCCAAAATCTTGCAACCGTTGAGGAACATTGAGCTTTAAGGATAGAGTACGTAAAGCATTTAATGCATCAATAGCTTGCTCCTGCTTACTCTTGTCTGCACAAGAAAGTTCCATAAATGTTGCAAGGTTAGCAAACTTGTCTAAGTTAGCACGGTAATTAAATTCCATGACAGGCATAAACATTATGGTATTAGCCACCCCATGAGCAATATTGTATTCTGCTCCAATAGGATAAGCAAAAGCATGCACGGCAGTAACCCCAGCATTGGAAAACGCCATACCTGCAAGTAAACTTGCTCTAAGCATTTGAGTTCTCGCTTCAATATCGCTACCATTGATATAGGCTGTAAGCAAGTTAGCAGTAATGATTTTTATGGCTTCTATAGCAAGTATGTCCGTCATAGGTGATGCATTAACCGACGTATAAGCCTCAATAGCATGAATAAGCGCGTCCATGCCAGTAGAAGCGGTCACAGCAGCAGGAAGGCCAAGAGTAAGCTCAGGGTCCAATATGGCTACAGTGGGTAAAAGATAAGGACTTGCAACACCTTTTTTGAGCTTCTCCTCATGATCAGAAAAAATCGCAACAATGGTAGACTCACTACCGCTACCAGCAGTTGTTGGAACTAAGATAAGTGGAGCACCCTTGTTAGGTATTAAATTTACACCAAAGTATTTATTTATGGGGCCTTCATTAGTTGCCAGTATTGATACACCCTTAGCTAAATCTTGGGCAGAACCACCACCAAAACCAATAATAGCGGTGGCCTTAGACTTAACATATGCATCATAAATTTCCCCCACCAACTCACAACGAGGATCAGTTTCAATTTTATCAAAACACTCAAAGGCTATGTCGCTTGCAAGTAATATTTTCTCAAGTGCGGTAAATAAAGAACTTTTCGCTATATTAGGGCCAGTGATAATAAAAACCTTTTCACTGCCTATCTCTCTTATTTCTTGCACTATATTCTTAATGCTTCCTGCACCAAATATAATTTTGGGTGTACAACGAAAGACCTCAATAGTCATGCTTACTCCATTTTGATTTATAATTCGCTTGAGTTATTTAATATGATAATCATTGTCAAGTCAATTCAAGTTTATATTAAATAGAAAGTTTACATTCATCATATCTATATCATTTTGAATTATAAGATATTTTACGTTTGGCGTAAAACTGTTTTTGTAGCATTTACATCAGGCAAGCATTATTTCAACACCCTTGAGATGTGCCATTTTTGCAAGTACGCAGGTCATAAGGTTTACAAAGGGTACAGCTCTCATCTATCTATAATCATTATTGTAATTATCAATCGTTACATCAAGGTAGCTTGTGAAAAATATCATGACCACCACATATTATTTGCGTTTTAGTAGATTTTTTTGTATAATATCTAACATATATGGAATATTCATGTACTGTCTAAGTCTTAATCAAAATAACTAGCTGGCTTATTACAAAAGGTTTAGTATGTTTACAGAACTTTTTTTCACTCAAAACCCTGCCCAAGCCATTATTGTTTTATCGCTTTGCATTGTCCTTGGACTATTAATTGGTAAAATTCGCCTTGGTACCATTAGCCTTGGGGTCGGTGGTGTGCTTTTTAGTGGTATAGCCATTGGACATTTTGGCTTTACTATTGATAACCATGTTCTACATTTTGCTAAAGAATTTGGGCTTATACTATTTGTATACTCCATAGGCATGCAAGTGGGCCCTAATTTTTTAGAATCATTAAAAAATAATGGTATACGCCTAAATCTTTTAGCTGCATTTATTGTAATTAGCGGAACCATCATATCTGGTCTTTGCTTTATAGTATTTGATATTCCTTTAGCTGCAATAACAGGATTGTATAGTGGAGCAGTTACCAATACACCATCGCTTGCTGCCTCAACTGCCATTTTTAGTGATGTTTTATCAAGTGCGCCAATGACTGCAGAATACTTGAAACTTGCAGGGCTTGGCTATGCAGCTGCATACCCATTTGGAATATTAGGTATTATTTTAAGTATTTTATTAGTACGTTTTATATTTAAGGTTGATATTGATAAAGAAAACCAAACCATGGAAGACCTAAGAACTAAGCTTAGCCCCAAGGTAGAAAATCTTACTGTGTCAATTGTGAATGAGGCCATTATTGGTAAGCGTTTTGATGAAGTTCATGCTCTAAAAAATCTTAATTTAGTTTTTTCACGCATTGAACAAATGAAAGGAGTTATTAAAACTCCCAAGGCCGACACCATTTTAACCAAGGGTACGCTCTTACTAGCCGTTGGGCCTAAGGATGAACTTGAAAAACTACTTGAAATTGCAGGTAAAAAATCTAAAATCGATTTACAAAAAATACAAGGAGGTCTTCAACGCGTTGATTTAACAGTCACGAAAGATAACGCTGTGGGTAAAACATTAAAAAGATTACAATTACATATTGAAAATGGTATTGTACCCACAAGAGTAATACGCTCTGGTTTTGAGTTTACCGCTCACCAAGATAGTATTTTACAATTAGGAGATACAGTACGTATAGTTGCAGACATTAATGGCATTGATATGGCGCGCAAAACTCTTGGCGATGCCCCTCGTATGCTTGATCACCCACATGTAATCCCGCTTTTTATTGCAATTTTTCTTGGTATAATATTGGGTAGCATACCCGTGCACATTCCTGGCCTACCTTCTGCGCTCAAGCTAGGCATAGCTGGCGGACCATTGCTTGTTGCCATAATGCTTAGCCGTAGACATAAAATTGCAGGCATGGTTTGTACCATGACCCCTAGTGCTAGCCTAATGGTTAGAGAAATTGGTATATCACTCTTTCTTGCCACTGTGGGTCTTAATGCTGGCCCTGGATTTGTTCCAATGATGTTAAGTGGTTCTGGATTATACTGGATGAGTATTGGAGCAATAATTACCTTTGTACCTCTTATGAGTACAGCACTCTTTGCTTGGATGGTGCTAAAATGCAACTATCCCACTATCTGCGGGCTACTAGCAGGTAGTATGACTGATCCACCAGCTCTAGCCTTTGCCGGACAAATTCTTGGTTCAGACTCAGCCACACCAGTATATGCAACGGTATATCCACTAACCATGATTTTACGTATTTTATCCGCTCAATTACTAGTTTTATTTCTATTTCATTATAGCAGTTAAAAAGCCCCTGCAAAATAACACAGGGGCTTGAAGTGTAGTAAATATTTAAATCAAATTACACACAATTATATTTCTACAAAGCGTAGCATATCATCTTGCACATCCACTTGCACCGTTTGCCCCTCAAGGATTTCCCCACCAATGAGTTTACGTGCAAGCTGAGTTTCTAAATTATGCTGAATATAGCGTTTAAGCGGACGTGCCCCATAAACAGGGTCATACCCGGCACTGGCCACAAAGGCACGTGCCGCCTCAGTCATATCTAATTTTATCTTGCGCTCATCAAGGCGTGTGCGTAATCGTTCAAGTTGTAAATCTACAATATGCTCAATTTGCTGTAAGGTTAATGGCGTAAAGAGTACAGTTTCATCTACGCGATTTAAAAATTCCGGTCTAAAATGAATGCTTAGCTCATCCATGGCTTTTGTTCTGGCATCTTCAGATAAAATACCATTGCCATCGATGCCTTCTAACATATACTTAGAACCAATATTTGATGTCATAATCACTATGCAATTACGAAAATCAACTGTGCGCCCTTGATTATCGGTTAGACGCCCATCATCTAATAGTTGCAAAAGTGTATTAAAAACATCCGGATGAGCCTTTTCTATCTCATCAAAAAGTACTACTGAATATGGCTTGCGACGCACAGCTTCGGTAAGTTGACCCCCAGCATCATAGCCTATATAACCAGGAGGAGCACCAATAAGCCTTGCAACCGAATGCTTCTCCATATATTCACTCATATCAAGACGAACCAAGTTGTCCTCTGTATCAAAAAGGGCCTCAGCTAAAGCCTTACACAGCTCAGTTTTACCAACCCCTGTAGGGCCAAGAAAAAGAAATGAACCAGTTGGACGCGCAGGATCAGAAAGCCCAGCCCTTGCCCTCAAAACTGCATCTGCCACAGCTTTTACGGCTTCTTCTTGGCCAATAACTCGTTCATGCAATTCATCTCCAAGGCGCAAAAGCTTTTCACGCTCAGACTCAAGTAAGCGCATTACCGGAATACCAGTCCAATGTCCCACAATGGAGGCTATATCGTCAGGGCGTACTTCTTGCCTAAGAATACTTGGTTTACCTTCATCCTTATTTTCTGTTTCTTGCAGTTCTTTTTCAAGGCTATGTAACGTAGAATATTTTAACTCAGCCACACGATTAAGGTCATAAGCACGCTCAGCTTGTTCAATGGCAATCTTGGTTTGTTCAATACGCTCTTTAATGTGACGTACAGCATCAATAGAACTTTTTTCTGATTCCCACTGTTCGCGCAACACACCTTGATGAATGCGTAATTCAGACAGCTCACTTTCTAATTTTTGCAAACGCTCTTGCGAGGCACTGTCATTTTCACGTCTCAAAGCTTCGCGCTCAATTTCAAGCTGCATAACTTTACGGTTAGCAATATCAAGCTCTGCAGGCAATGAATCAATTTCAGTGCGCACCATGGCTGCTGCCTCATCCACAAGATCAATGGCTTTATCGGGTAATTGACGATCTGAAATATAACGATGTGAAAGCATTACAGCTTCTACAATGGCAGAATCACCAATGCGCACCCCATGATGCACTTCAAAGCGCTCCTTTAGACCACGTAAAATAGAAATAGCATCTTCCACTGTTGGCTCATCAACCATCACGGGTTGAAAACGGCGCTCAAGCGCTGGATCTTTCTCAATATATTGCCTATATTCATCAATGGTTGTGGCTCCAACACAATGTAATTCACCCCTAGCTAGCATAGGCTTTAGTAAATTACTGGCATCCATGGCCCCGTCGGTTTTGCCAGCACCAACTATGGTATGTAATTCATCAATAAAAAGAATAATTTGCCCTTCAGATTTTTCTACTTCTCCAAGTACAGCTTTAAGCCGTTCTTCAAATTCACCCCTATATTTTGCTCCAGCAATAAGCGCGCCCATATCAAGAGCGTATAATAATTTTCCCTTCAAACTCTCGGGTACATCACCATTGACAATACGAAAGGCAAGTCCCTCCACAATGGCCGTTTTACCAACCCCAGCTTCACCAATAAGCACAGGATTATTCTTGGTGCGGCGCGATAAAATACGCACTACACGCCTAATTTCATCGTCTCGCCCAATGACTGGGTCCATCTTGCCAAGACGCGCTGCTTCCACCAAATCGCGCCCATATTTACTTAGGGCCTCAAAAGTATCTTCGGGATTAGCAGATGTAACCCTTGCCCCGCCGCGTAACTCCTCCATGGACATGCCAAAGCGAGCCTTGGTAATATTATATTCCTTCCATAAATCACCCAAGGGCGTAGCTATGGGTTGATCAGATAAAGCGGCAAAAATATGATCAACACTAACATAATCATCCTTCATACGCTTAGCTTCGGCTTCAGCATCCGCAAGCACCTTGGCTGTTCGCTGAGTAATCATAAGCTTATTTAAATCTGAAGTTGAGGAATGTACTGCAGGACGTTTGCGCAATACATTTTCCAAACCCACCTCTAAAGCTCGCACTTGAATGCCCATGTGTTCCAAAATTCTTGGTACAATACCCTTTTCTTGCTTAATCAAAGCAAGAGCCACATGCTCTACATCAATTTCAGGATGTTTATATCCTGCACATATATTTTGCGCCTCGGTGATAGATTCACGAGCTTTTTCAGTAAATTTATTAATATCCATAAGGCCACCTCAAAAAGTATTTACTTTGTAAATCCCTAATACAACATCCTTTATACACTCTTCATATAAAAGGACAAGCATTTACATCATAGAAAATAATATCTGAAAAATTTTCGTCAATATCATAGTCAAACATTAACAACGCATTTGCACATGCTACTCTAAAGGCATACTAGCTACAAATACGCCTTTGGGGTCGACTATAATAGCAAGCAAGTCATTTACTAAACAGTAAACATTAAAAAAATAACAATCCATTAAAATAATTATTTTTATAATTAGTTGGCCCTTAAGAATATAGCAAGGCTTTAATATATAATGATTTTTGATGTGAAATTGTATAAATCAAATTGCCAAAAATTGAGCATAAAACGCGAATTTCTGGCGATTTATGACAGCAAAAATGAGTTTTTAAAAGGGGCGACTAACAAAATTTTTCTGTAAGAAAAATTTTGCGCGGCATAAAATAAGCCAGAATTCATTTCTGGCGTCCGCAAAGCGGTATTTGGAGCCAGCGTGCCTTTTTGAAAAATACGTGGAAACGTGTTTTTCATGTTCGACTAATTAAAATAGGCAAAAAAAATTGTCCAAAACAAGAGCATGCAATGTTCTTATTTCGGACAATTTTACTAACTCATTTGAACTATAAAATTGTGACGCTTTGTTATAATATTATAACCCTGCACAATTAACTATACAGGATTTTTTAAACAAAATTTACATACGTTAACAAATTATATATTTATTTATTAATATTTTCATTCTAAAGCTCAACAATTTTATTGCTTTTTGTGTACCATAATATCTATTAAATTAATATCAATATCCTTCATACTTTCAAAGGAAATTCTAGCAAGATTTTCCATGGTATCTTCCACATGAGCACTTATAATACCATCAGTAACAGTAGGCACACTGCCATGCATGGCAAGATGGGCCGCAAGGACAGCCTCGCCAGCACAAGTACATAATTTAGAAGAACAGGAGTCCTTAGCTCCATCACACATTATACCAGAAAGATTTGCAAAAATATTTTGCATGGCCCCTTCAAGTTGATCTTCTGTGCCACCAAGTAGCCATGTAATAGCAGCAGCAACCCCAGAACTGGTAAATAATGCACTACATATAGGCGAAAGTAGCCCTACAACATATTTCATGCGTATAGAAATTATATAGCACATAAAAAGACTACGTAGCAATTTTTCTCTATCAAGCTTTAGATAGTCACATGTGGCTACAATGGGAATGCTAGCCTCAAAGCCTTGATTTCCAGAGCCTAACATAATCATAGCAGCCCGTGGTCCACCGCCCATACGCATATCAACCGCTGCGGCAACTCGCATTTTTACATGATAAAATAAATCATCAGGTATAATATTTTTATCCATCAAACCCTTTAAGGTTTTACCTATTCTCATACCATAGTCATTGGCTAAGCCTTCTTTTGAAGCCTCTTCATTCATATCTATAGGTTCTTGCAAAAATTCCAAATCAGCTAGTGGCACTTGCTCTGCAATTTTCACAAGTTCTGCTACAGTCATTTTTAAGATAGGAGAAACATTCTTACTTTTAAGCTCTGACTTAACATCCACCAATACTTGACCATTTTTATCTAAATGCACCAGTTTATCGTGGCCATCATAAGTAATGGAATAAACCCTTTCATTATCATTAGTGGCCGTAACTTCAATAAGCAAATGCGCTTCTTGTATAAATTCTAGCGAAATGAATTCCTTTGCAACATATGTATGAGCCTCTTGAACAAGTTCAGGAGTTATATTTGTAAAAATTTCCATAGTATTGCCTTCTTTTGCCAAAAGAAAACCAAGTGTTGCAGCAATGGGAATACCACATTCTTGTGTACCGGGAATAGTTACAAAATATGCATTCTTAAAAATATTTGAACTTACTTTTAAATGTATATGCGTAGGAGGATTATCCATATGAATACACGTATTTGACACCGCCAGTCCCACGGCTACAGGCTCTGTACAGCCAAGGCTTGGCATAAGCTCAGATTTCACTAAATCAATTAATTCCTGTCCAGTCATATCAAACTCCTAATATCACATAATCTTTAAGTTGTTTAATTTTATTCCAATTCTATTTTTTACACAAGCTAATACTGAGCAAAATATCTAAAAATACCACAATCCATAAGGTATACTTTAAACTTATTGTAAGATAGGCTATTTAAAATTTAAGCAACATCTTATAAAGTCAGGGGGTAATATGAGATTTTTTTTTCTTTTAGCCTTTTTATTACTACCAGAAATATGTTTTGCCAAAACTTATGTCATTGATGGTGATTCACTTTATATTAATGGTGTTGAAATACGACTTTATGGTATAGATGCACCAGAAAGAAGGCAGGCTTTTAACAAAGCAGCTGCACGCTTTTTAAAATCTTACATCAAGGGTAAAAAACTAACATATACTCACATTGCCAAGGATCAATACAAAAGAACATTAGCCTTAGTTTACGCCAACAATGTAAATTTACAAGCTGAACTAATCAAAAATGGCTTTGCATGGGTCTACCCAAGATATTGCAAAAAAGCTATTTGTAATGATTGGAAAAAACTTCAAGAACAAGCGAAGGCTAATAAAAAAGGGCTTTGGCAGGATAAGAATGCTATTTCTCCTTGGCAATGGAAACATAGCGGCTCTTCATCTACTCCAAGTAGGTGAAGCCATAATTTGAAATATTTAGTTATATAGTCGAAGCTTGAAAAAATCTTTTTTTCCAACGACTTATCCTAAAGGCACGCGCACCCCAAATTCCCTAGTGGGGCGCCGCAAGTTCAACCCCATGGGCACGTAGTGTTCCCGTTAGGCGAAGAATGAGCCTTACGGAAATCGCATGCAAAGCAATTGCGGCTCATTTTGCGTGCCGCAAAATTTTTCTTACGATATGAGAGTGGAAAAATCTAAGGCTAAAGCTCACACAGGGTGATTACAAACCACATTTTATGGCGGGTTGTGCCGCCTAAGGCAACAAGCTGCCTTAGCGGCACTCTCAGGGAGCTAACGCTCCCAATTAAAATCACAAAAACTAATGCCCACCACCAAGGTAAGCATCTCGAACAGTAGGGTTATTTAGCATAGCGTGAGCTTCATCTTCCATCACTACATTACCCACTTCAAGCACATATCCTCGAGAAGCAAGCTTCAAAGCCGCTCTAGCATTTTGCTCCACCAAAACTACAGTAACACCCTTTTTATTAATGGTTCTGATAGTTTCAAAAATAGAAACCACAAGCAATGGTGCAAGCCCTAAGGATGGCTCATCTAAAAGCAATAATCTTGGCTGCCCCATAAGAGCACGTCCAATGGCAAGCATTTGCTGCTCTCCACCAGATAATGTCCCGGCAAGCTGACGCTGACGTTCTTCAAGCCTTGGGAATAGCTCAAATATCCATTCAAGAGTCTTGGCTATTTTATCTTTATCATTAATAGTAAAAGCCCCAAGCTTTAAGTTACCAAGCACACTCATAGTGCCAAAAACACGGCGACCTTCTGGGGATTGTGTTATACCTTTCTTTACAATTTCATCACTTTGCAAGGTATGAAGTGCTGCTCCGTCAAAAAGTATTTCACCTTTTTTTACACTTTGCAAACCGCTAATGGTCTGCATAGTGGTGGTCTTACCTGCTCCATTGGCCCCTAATATGGTTACAATTTCACCTTCTTCAACCTTAAGATTAATACCATGCAGTGCTTCCACTTGACCATAATTTACATATACATCTTTTAATTCCAAGAGTGCCATATTACCAGCTCCCATCGTCAACACCGAGATAGGCCTCGATGACGGCTTTGTTATTACGGATATTTTCTGGCACATCCTTAGCAATGACACAGCCATTTTCAAGAACAACAAGCTCATGACAGATGTGCATAACTAAACGCATATCATGCTCAATTAAAAGTACAGTGATGCCGCGTTTGCGTATGGCGTGAATAAGTTCCATAAGTTCAGCAGTTTCTTGCTCATTCATGCCACCTGCTGGTTCATCCAAAATGAGTAATTCTGGGTCAGAAGCAAGGGCTCTTGCAATTTCAAGTAAACGCTGCTTACCATAGGCAAGGCTTCCTGCTCTTTCAGAATAAAGTTCATCAATACCAACAAAAGCAAGCTCTTGCATAGCACGATCAAAGGCGGCTTTTTCTTCACGCCTTTGCCAAGGCAGACGCAACATAGATGACACAACACCAGAAGACATACGGCAATGATGCCCAGCAAGAACATTTTCTACAGCTTGCATGCGTGGGAATAGGCGAATAGATTGAAATGTTCTGGCAATACCCTTCTTAACCAATTTATATGATGGTATGCCAGTTATACGCTCAGTCTTAAAGTATATATCACCTTTTTCTGGTTTATAGTTTCCAGTAATACAGTTAAACACGGTGGTTTTGCCCGCACCATTGGGACCAATTAAGCCCACAATACTACCACGGGCTACATCAAAGCTAACCTCTTGCATAGCAGTCAGCCCACCAAAAACCTTGGTTACGTTGGCAAGTCTTAGTAAACTCATATCTTGCCTCCCGTATCAGTTGTAGCTGGCGGCTTTGATGTACCGTCTTTATTAAAGAAGTTGACCTTATATTTATAAAGAGCTGGTGGTAGCAGACCTTGCGGACGCCAAATCATCATAACCATCATGGCAAGACCAAAAATCAACATACGCGCATTGGAGAACTCACGTAGCAATTCTGGCAAACCTATGAATATGAAGGTACTTATAAGTACACCTAATTGGCTACCTCCACTTAAAATAACCACGGCAAAAATAACTACAGATTCAGTAAAGGAAAAAGATTCCGGAGTTACTATAGTCATTTTGGCAGCAAAAACATTACCTGCAGTACCAGCCCAGCACGCACCAATGATAAAAGCAATAAGCTTATATTTTGCTACGTTTACACCACAGCCATTGGCAGCTGTATCATCTTCACGAATATAGTTTAAGGCGCGCCCAAAGCGAGACTGCGCAAGCCATGCAAAAAACAATACGCTTAAAGCAACTCCACCCCAGACAAAATAATAAAAATGTGTGGGGCTAACTATACGAAAACCAAGAATTTCTGGACGCGATATACCAAAGATACCATTGGCTCCGCCAAATACTCCACCAACGTCGTTAATGAGAGTTAAGCGCACAATTTCCACAATACCAATGGTAACAATGAGTAAATAATCACCACGCAAGTGAATAATTGGTCTAGCCACAATGAGTGCAAACAGTCCAGCAGCAACCCCTGCCAAGGGCAAAAGATACAACACCGGTATGCCATACATAGTATTTAATACAGCAGTAGTGTATGCTCCAATGGCATAAAAGGCCGCATGACCCATATGAAAAAGTCCGGCTTGTCCAAGAATAACGTTAAGAGACAGGGCAAGCCAAGCATAAAGACCAATACTTACACAAACATCAATCCAATATTTATTAGCCACCAAGGGCAAGAATAAAATGCTTATGACAAGCACAATGGAGATAATATTTCGTATTTTCATAGCTTATCAGCCACCCTTTCGCCCAATATACCAGTGGGGCGGACAATAAGTATACAAATCAACACTGCAAATGCAATAACATCCTTCCAAGCAGCGGCAATATAAGCAGCACTCATGGCTTCAATAACACCAAGCAAAAGACCACCAAGCATGGCTCCTGGAATGTTGCCGATACCTCCTAAGATTGCAGCAGTAAAAGCTTTTAGGCCGTAGCTCCAACCCATAACAAAATCAATTTGTCCATAATACATGCCAACCATCATACCGGCAGCGCCACCAAGGCCAGGCCCAATCATAAATACTATTGATATGATACGATTGACATTAATGCCCATCAGCCTTGCTGCACCTTGGTCAATGGAAACAGCACGCATGGCCGAACCTGTCCTGGTGCGATGCACAAAAAGGTGCAGGGCAAGCATGAGAAATAGTGAGGTAAATATAACCAAGAGGCGAATGCCTGGTATTTCCCAAGAACCAATACTTACAATAAAAGATGGGCGTGCTATTTCAGGATAAACAAAGAAGCGCGCTCCATACACCAACATAATGGCATTTTGAAAAAATATGGAAGCCCCTAGGGCAGATACTACGGCTGAAAGACGATTTGCATTGCGCAAAGGTCTATAGGCTACGCGTTCTAGTAAAAATCCCACTAAGGCCACGAAAATAGTTACCATGATAAAAACTAATAAAATGGCTATTTCCACCGGTAATAAACCAGCAAGGCCTGTACTTACCAATAAGGTTAAACCACAGTATGCTCCAATGGTAAATAAATCACCATGAGCAAAGTTTATGAGCTTTAATATGCCATAAACCATGGTGTAACCCAGTGCTACCAGAGCATAAATGCTACCTACGGCAAGGCCATTAATTAATTGTTGGATAAAATCACCCATGCACACCAACCTTAGCTATAATTAAAAAAATATAAAACTATCACAATGATTTACACTAAGCTCCATAAAAATTATAGAGCTTAGCATAAGTAAAGACAATACTAATCGTCCCAATCGTCATCTTCTTCCACAGGGGCAAAGCCACGACGCATGGTATTTTCAGTAATTACACGTGGATCCATAAAGTGTAATAAATAATCTGGCCCACCAGCCTTGGTTCCAACCCCAGACATACGCGCCCCGCCAAAAGGTTGTCTTTCAACTAAAGCACCTGTATTATTTCGATTTAAATACAAGTTACCCACACGGAACTTTTGACGAGCTTTTTCTAGGTTCTTAGGTGAACGACTAAACACACCACCAGTCAAGGCAAAGCGTGTACTGTTGGCAAGCTCAATGGCATGGTCAAAGTCCTTGGCGCGCATAATAGCAAGCACTGGACCAAAAACCTCTTCTTGAGCAATACGATGTTCGGGTAAAATATTATCCACCATGGTTATGGGCACCCAATAACCCTCACCTTCAGGAACAGGGCTCTTGTAGAGTAATTTGCCTTCTTGCTCTGCAAGAGCTGCATATTCTAAAACATTCTTTTGAGCAGCTGCATCAGCCACAGCTCCCATGGCGTAAGCACAATCCTCAGCAGGCCCAATCACCATGGCCTTAGCACCCTCCACAAGTCGCTCTACCGCTTTTTCATATACCGTATCAGTAATGATTAAACGCGAACAAGCAGAGCACTTTTGACCTTGGAAAGCAAAGGCAGAATAAAGAGCATGGGGTACAGCTTCATCAAGGTCGGCATCATCATCAATAATAATGGCGTTTTTGCCACCCATTTCTGAAATAACTTTTTTTACATTGGCCTGATTAGGCCCTGTTTTACCAGCCTTTTCCACTATACGCAAACCAACTTCCATAGAACCTGTAAAAGCAATGCAACTAATGTCAGGATGCTCAACCAAGTAATCACCCATCACTGAACCGCGCCCAGGCACATAGTTAAATACACCAGCTGGCAAACCGGCTTCTTCAAATATCTCTACTAGATGATGACCAATAATACCTGTAATATTTGCAGGCTTATAAATAACTGGATTACCAGCAACTATAGCCGCTGAAGCCATGCCCATACTAATGGCTAAGGGGAAATTCCAAGGGGCAATAACAGCTGTAATACCCTTGGGTTCATATATATAGTGGTTAAGCTCACCTGGAGCATTGCCCATACGACGAGGCTTAGCCAAACGCTCCATTTCACGAGCATAATACTCTAAAAAGTCAATGGCTTCTGCAACGTCAGCTTGAGCTTGATCCCATTGTTTACCCACTTCTAACACTTGCCAAGCCGAAAGCTCAAATACACGCCTACGTGCAATGGCCGCAGCTTTTACCAAGTATTTAGCGCGCTCAATTGGTGGCGTATCACGCCAAGCTGGAAACGCTTCACGCGCCGCAGCAAGGGCCATATCTACTTCAGCAATACCACCTTGACACACATGTCCAAGCACTTCTGAAGGCTTAGCCGGATTTACCGTAGGTATGCGATCACTAACCTCAACCTTCTTACCACCAATATACAAAGGATAAACCTTACCAAGACCATTTGCCCTGATTTTTGCAATTTCTGAAGGAAATACAGCACGATGATCCGCACGAGTAAAGTCTACCATGGGTTCATTAACAAAGGGCCCTAGGCCTTGTACTGCTGCTTTTTCTTTACGATTTGCTTGACGTTCTAGGCGCTCGCGATCAGCCGTTTTATGTGGATCTTCCAAAAGTTTTTCAAGACTTGCTTCTTCCACAAAGCTTTGGCGCAAGAAGGATTCATTAGCTGTATTTTCCAAAAGGCGACGTACCAAATAGCCCATACCAGGCACCATATCACCATAAGGACAATACAAGCGCACCCGCCCAGCAACTTTCAAAATGCCGCGACGTACAGGTTCAGCCATACCGTATAAAACTTGGAATTCATAGCGTGAATCATCTACGTTCAATTCTTTTGCCATTTCCAAAACAGCTGCAATGGTTCGTACATTATGCGACGCACAGGCAAAATGGCAAATATCTTGATTTTTTAATATGGTATAGGCAACGCGCTCAAAACAAGCATCACTGTCAGCTTTAATGGTCCAAACTGGCACTTCCCAGCCCATCTGCTTAGCCTTAACTACTTCATAATCCCAATAAGCACCTTTAACTAAACGAATAGACATCTGGGTATTGTTAGCTCTAGCCCAAGCAAGTAAATCTGCAGTATCTTTTTCAGTGTCTTTCAAATAAGCCTGTAAAACAATACCAATATGTGGATAGTCTTTAAATTCCAACTTTAAGCGGCGATAAACCTCAAGTATAATATCCTTATGCTTATAGGACTCCATATCAATACAGAAAAATGCATTCAACTCCACAGCACGTTTGCATATACGTCTAGCTTGATCCAATATCCCTACTACAGAACCTTCAAAATCTTGCGGATTGGCAAGGCAGAAGGTAGCAGTGGGCTTAATAGCAATATTAATTTTTGGTGCGTGGCCCCAGTCATCTTTTTGTTTGGGGTCACTACCAAGCGCATCCCAAGTGTGTTGTTCTTTTTCAAGAGCATCTAAAAGTTCTAAATAAGTGCCAACATACTCTTCGGCCTCAGCATAAGAAAGAGTTGCCTCACCAAGCACGTCAACAACAGCAGCAAAGCCACCTTTGCGTAATTTTTTCATATTCACAATGGCGTCGGTGGTTTTTTCACCAACAATAAATTGCTTTGCCATTTCTTGAATATTACTTGAAATCAATTTATTTAGCATGCCTCCACCCAAAGAACCAAGCATGCCAGCCATTTTGGCACCAGCTGAAAGAAAAGCAGGCATATCCTTTTCTTCACCAAAATATTCTTTGATGTGATCAGTTAATAGTTTAGGCGTAGTTAATGATGGAAATGTGTCTACAAAACGAAAAATCTGCACTTTAAATTGCTCATTTTGCATACTCCAATCCATAACCTTGCCCATCCATGCAGCTTTATCAAAAAGCGAAGGCTTTTCACCGGCAATGCTAGCAAACATTTCTTTGCCACGCTGTATAGCTTTAGTATCGGTACTTTCTTGCATATTATTTCCTCAAAGGTTTGATATTTAAGGCTTATAATTAGCCCAACAACATTAACTAAATTATCTGTGAGCGTATAACATGATACACTTTATGCGTCAATATTTAATGGTAAATATCTACAAAATGCTTACGGCATTCCGATTTGGCTATTTTTAGCTGAATGTGTGATGTTCGGTAAAGTTTTTTTC